>JADHWR010000066.1 GCA_016783355.1 Candidatus Omnitrophota bacterium
CAGACTTCTCAGGAGATTGTCCAGGGGTTATTAAGATTACCTCAGAATACAGCAATAATGATTTTAGCACCAATCATTCGCGGCAAAAAGGGGCAATACCGTGATATTGCTAAGCAAATTCAAAAAGCAGGATTTGTTCGTTTTCGTGCTGATGGCAAAATATATGAGGTAAGAGAGGAAGTTAAACTGGATAGATATAAAGTTCATCATATCGAGGTAGTTGTCGATAGATTAGTAATTAATCCCGCCCCTGCGCGCAGGGGCGGGATTAAACCAGAGATTAAAAATCGCTTAGCCGATTCTGTGGAAACGGCGCTTAAGGTAGGTAAGGGAATTGTTATTGTTAGCCAGTCAGGCGGGAAGTCAGATTTAATATTCAGCGAACAGTATGCTTGCGTTGAATGCGGAATCAGTTACAGCGAGGTTGAGCCGCGGATTTTTTCATTTAATTCTCCCTACGGGGCATGTCCTACTTGTAATGGGTTAGGCACAAGATTAGAATTCGATCCAGACCTGGTTATTCCCGATAAAGATAAATCGATAAATCAGGGCGCAATTGAACCCTGGAGAAGGGGAGGCCGGGGGTATATTCTTTATTATCGGAGCCTGATACGGGAATTTGCCGAACAGGTAGGTATTGATCTGGATATAGCTTTTGGAAAGTTAAAATCCAGTCAGCAGAAAAGTATTCTTTTTGGTGCCTCCGATATTTATATTTGGGGAAAGCCCTTTGAAGGGATAATTCCGCATTTAGAACGATTATTTCATCAAACTGATAGCGACTATCTAAAGGAAGAAATCAGTCGGTTTATGTCTGCGCTTCCCTGTTCGGATTGCGCTGGAATGAGATTAAGAAAAGAGGCGAGGGCAGTAGTCTTAAATAATAAAAATATTTATCAGATTACCCAACTGGCGATTAAGGAAGCTAAGTCTTTTTTTGAAAACTTAACACTGACTGCTCAACAGAGACTGATCGCCGCTCAGATTTTAAAGGAGATAATAAACAGACTGAATTTTTGTATTAATGTTGGCCTTGATTATCTGACTCTGGATAGGAGGAGCTCAACCCTTTCTGGGGGTGAGGCGCAGAGGATAAGATTGGCCACGCAGGTTGGCTCAGGCCTGGTAGGCGTACTTTATGCCTTAGATGAACCAAGCATTGGCTTGCATCAACGGGATAACCGGCGGCTGCTGGATACCCTAAAGGCGCTAAGAGATTTAGGTAATACCTTGATTATTGTTGAACACGATGAATCCACAATAAGAACCGCTGATTTTATTGTTGATTTAGGCCCGGGCGCAGGAAGACATGGTGGAGAGGTTGTATTTTCCGGACCCTTAGATGATTTACTCAAAGCGCCTGAATCGCTCACTGCTAAATATTTGCGTCGTGAACTTAAGATAAAACCGCCACCAGAAAGCAGACCTTGGCGAGGGGTGAATTGTTTAGAGGTCAAGGGAGCAAAGGAGCACAATTTAAAAGAAATTGATGTTTGTTTTCCTTTGGGATTATTTGTCTGTGTTACGGGCGTATCTGGTTCAGGTAAATCCACGCTTGTTGACGAGATACTTTATCAAAGGCTAGCGCAAAAGTTATATAAGAGCCATGCAAAGCCCGGCGCACATAAGCGAATTCTCGGTATCGAGTTTATTGATAAGGTTATTGTTGTGAATCAGTCGCCCATCGGTCGTACTCCTCGCTCCAACCCCGCAACCTACACGGGTGTGTTTACTCATATCCGTGAGATTTTTAGCCAGATTCCCCAGTCCAGGATGCGCGGATTTAAGCCTGGCAGGTTCTCTTTTAATGTTAAGGGCGGTCGATGTGAAGCGTGCCAGGGAGAAGGAATTAAAAAAATCGAAATGCACTTCTTGCCCGATGTCTACGTACCTTGTGATGTGTGTAAGGGACACCGTTTTAATGAACAGACATTGGAGGTAAAATATAAAGGTAAATCTATTGCCGATGTCTTAGAGATGACTGTTGAGGAGGCAATTAGTTTATTTTATGATATACCCAAGATAAAAAATATCCTGAATTGCCTCTTTGAGGTGGGCTTGGGGTATATACAGTTGGGCCAGTCAGCAACCACGCTCTCTGGTGGCGAGGCCCAGCGGATAAAATTGTCTTCGGAATTAAGCCGACGCTCAACTGGGCGAACGGTTTATATTCTGGATGAACCGACTACGGGTTTGCACTTTGCGGATACAGAAAAATTATTATCAGTACTGCAGCGGTTAGTGGATAAGGGCAATACGGTAATTGTTATTGAGCATAATTTAGAGGTAATTAAATGTGCTGATTATATTATTGATTTAGGGCCAGAGGGAGGTAATGCCGGGGGCAGGGTTGTTGCCTGCGGGAGCCCTAAGGAAATAATTAAGGTAAAGAATTCCTACACCGCTCAGTTCTTAAAGAGGGTATTGAAATCATAACCTAATAGTGTTAAGATAGTAAACGCAGATTCTCGCAGATTACACGCGGATGGTCGCAGATAAAAATATCTGCGTAAATCTGCGTTAGATTTGCGTGTATCTGCGTTAAAAAATGCGTAAATTAATTGTTGTACTTATAATAATATTTCTTTCTTCTTCGGTCCTGTTTGCTCAATCACTTAATCAAGAAGAGGAAGCCCTCTATGTGGCGAAAAAGGCCTATGAAGATGGCTTTTATGAGGTTGGCCTGAATCTCTTTCAGCGCTTTCTAAAGAATTTTCCTCGAAGTCAAAAGACGTCCGAGGCAAATCTTTATATTGCCCAATGCTATTTTCAAAAAAACAAATTTATTACCGCTCTTGCGGAATTGGAAAAATTATCTTCAGACCCGAAGGCTTCAGATTTAAAAGATGCGATTTTTTACTGGATGGGTGAGGTGCATTTCCGGGGGAAAGATTTCAGGAAGGCGATTTCCTTTTATCAAAGGATTATCGAAGAATTTCCTGATTCTAACTTCTGCATTCACGCTTATTATTCATTCGGTTGGTGTTTATTTGAGCTTGGGGAATATCAAGAGGCAATCGAGGTTCTTGATCGGGTAGTCAGTGATTCCCTCAGCCAATCGCTTGCCCAGGATGCACAATTTAAGCGTTTAGAGTGTCTATATAATTTAAAGAATTATGAGCAATTAAAGCAAGAAATCAGCAGTTTTGAAAAAAAATATCCCAAGAATAGTTATGTTAGCCAACTCCAATTCTTACTGGCGGAAAGCAACTTTTATCTTAATCACTTTCAGCAAGCAGTCCAACATTATCAGATCGCCCTGGAGAGTTCGCCTAACGAAAAGATAACCAGTCTTTCTCAATTAGGTCTTGCCTGGTGTTATCTTAAATTAAAAAGCTATACTAATGCTCAAGATTTGCTGGAAGCGATAAAACCCGATGATTTAATCAAAGAAGAGCAGGAAGTATTGCTTTTAGCCAAGGCTAATTTGTTCACTGAGATAGAGGATTTCTCAGCTGCTCAGGAAGTTTGGTTAAACTTACAAAAGATAGCGACCCGCTCTGAAGCGAAAATGCAAGCCTGTCTTGGCGAGGCCGAGGCATTTTATAATTTAGGACAATACGCCGAGGCGATTGCTGTTTATCAGAAAGCCAAAGAGATCTCTATGGATGCACCCTCTCAATTGCTGGATAAATTATATTATGGGTTAGCCTGGGCTTTTTTAAAAAATGGTCAGTTTAAAGAAGCAATTGATGAGTTTCAAAAGGCAGCCTCCTTTGCTTCAGACGAGATTATTAAAGTGGCAGCATTGTGCCAGGTAGGAGATGCCTATCAGGATGCCGAAGATTACCATAAAGCAATTCAAGTTTACGATCAAATCATAAAGGATTATCCAGATAACTTCTATCTAGACTATGTTCAATATCAATTGGGCCTTGCTTGCCTACGTTCATCTCTGTACGAAGGGGCTGTTTTTGCGTTTAGGGCATTATTGCTTAATTTTCCTAAATCAAAACTTAAGACACAGGCTATTTACAGTTTGGCGCTGGCCCTTTTTCAGCAACAAGACTACCTTGGTACTCAAGAAGCCTTGCAGAAATATATGCCGGATTTTAAAAATACAGACTTGGAAGCCGAGATATTATATCTTCTGGCAACAAGTTTGTATAATTTGGATAACTTCTCGGAAGCGATGGTTACCTTTAAGCAGGTTATCCGAGAAGCCAAAGATATAAAAATAACTCAGAAGGCAGAATATGAAATTGCCGATTGCCTTTATCAATTAGGGAAGGAAAAGAAGGCCTTGCAGAATTTTAAGATTCTCCGCGCTAAATATCCCGATTCTACTTTAAGCCCAGAGGTAACTTGGTGGTTAGGGGGATATTATTTCCGTAAAGGCAACTTTAGGCTTTCTCGCCGTTATTTTAGTACACTGATTAGGGATTTTCCTCAGTCTGCTTTGGTCGCCGACAGTTTCTATGCTCTCGGCCTTCTTGATCAAGAGGAAGGAGAATTGGATTCGGCTATAGATAATTTTAAGAAAGTGATGAAGATCGATGCTCGGGGTCTAGTAGCTCAGGCAGGTATTGCTATCGCCGATATTTTGGTTGAGCAAGATAAGCTTAAGGCCGCCGAAGCCACCTACGAAGAAGCGATAGAAAATTCTCCTGCCTTGGCTGGATTAATTTATCCTAAGATTTCGCATATTTATGAAAAAAGAGGGGAATTTGGGCAAGCGATTGAATTTTATCGCCGAGCCTTATCTTTTGTTTCCATGAAAGAGGCCCCCGGCTTACAGCTTAAGATTGCCCGTGCCTACGAAAAAGACGGAAATTATCAACAAGCCATTGAGGAGTATCTTAAAATCCCTTATTTGTATTCCCTGGATTCTCAATTAGTGGTTAAGGCTTATTTAAGTGGCGCTCAGATTTATGAAAATCAAGAAGATTGGCTGAAGGCTCAGGATATCTATTTAAAGGTTGCCTCGATGGAAGCGGAGGAGGCAAAATACGCCAAAGAGCGACTGGACTGGATTGAAAGTCAATTGAAGACAGAGCTTAGCGAGCGATAATTAAGTGAGGCTACCCTTGACACATAGTGTCAAGGGTTTGTCCGAACTATCCCGATAGCAACGAGAAAATTTAGATCCTTCATTAAGACCCTTCCTTTAAAAGGAATAGGAAGGTCTATCCTTTAGGATTAGAATAAATTTTCGAAGTGTTTTGTTATCGGGATTAATTCGACCGTATGATTTACGCTTCTTTACAGTCGCGTAAATCATGGTCTCATTAAAGGTGTATATCCCTTGCTTAAACAAACTAAAATTCCCCTGCGAAATTGCGAAGCAATTTGGCAGGACTAGTCCTTCAGAATTTCTTCGAAATTCAGAAGGGTCTTCGATAATTTTAGTTTAAGCTGCGGGATTAATTCGACCGTATGATTTACGCTCCTTTACAGTCGCGTAAATCATGGTCTCATTAAAGAGAGGAAAATATGTGGCAGATGTTTTTAAAGGGGGGTCCATTAATGTGGCCAATACTGCTTTGTTCGGTATCGGCCTTAGCAATAATTATTGAGCGTTTTTGGTATTTGCGCAAGATACAGTTTGATACGCAGCAGTTTCTAAATAAGATTTTAGATAAGATGAAACGGCATCAGATAAAAGAGGCTTTGGAGATTTGCGAGACGAAGAAAAATCCCATTTCCCGAATTTTAAAGGCGGGCATTCTTAAATACGACCGTGGGCGTCAGCAGATCAAGGAGGCTATTGAGGATGCAGCTTTATACGAAGAGCCACATTTAGAAAAGAATATGACTGGCTTGGCAACAATCGCTCATATCTCGCCTCTTCTGGGGCTGTTAGGCACAGTGGTGGGGTTGGTGCGTTGTTTTCAAGTAATCCAGGCGAAGTCGACTGCGTTTCAACCAGTCTCGCCGGGGGATTTAGCAGGAGGAATATGGGAGGCACTCTTAACTACCGTAGCCGGCCTGCTTGTAGCGATCCCTGCATTTGTCGTTTACAATTATCTTGTTAGTCGGGTAAACAGTTTTCTCCTGGAGATGGAGAAGGCATCCACGGAGTTGGTAAATTTCTTAGCCGAAT
>JADHWR010000067.1 GCA_016783355.1 Candidatus Omnitrophota bacterium
TATAAATTGGATACAATTATGCCTGTTGATGAAAAAGGAAATTTTGACTCGACAGTTGATGATTTAGCGGGCATTGATGTATTTTCGGCGAATAAAATAATTCTTGAGAAATTAAGGTCTTTGGGTCTTTTGCTTTTCGAGGATGAGGTTCGCCATTCCTATCCGCATTGCTGGCGTTGCAAAAATCCAATCATTTTTCGCGCAACTAAACAGTGGTTTCTGAAGATCGACCACTTAGATTTAAGAAAGAGGCTCCTTGAAATTGTCAATAATAATATTCAATGGTTTCCTCCTCAGGGCAGAGAGCGGATTCAGGCAATGATTGAGATGAGGCCAGATTGGTGCCTTTCCCGCCAGAGATACTGGGGTATTCCTATTCCGGCCATTGCCTGTTTAAATTGCAAGAACGAATTTCTTATTCCCGAGGTTATGGAGGAATTCATTAAGATTGTTGCCAAGGAAGGTAGTGATGCCTGGTTTATAAAGGAAATAGGAGAATTTCTGCCAAAAGATTTCCTCTGTCCTTACTGTGGAGAGAAGAAATTGCAAAAGACAGATGAGATTCTTGATGTCTGGTTTGAATCAGGAGCAAGTTTCCAGGGGGTCTTAAAAAAGAAAGAAGACCTTGGTTTCCCTTGTCAGTTATATCTGGAGGGCTCTGATCAGCATCGAGGATGGTTTCAGGCTTCTTTGATTATCTCGGTCGCAACGCAGGATAAATCCCCTTTTAAATCTGTGCTTACCCATGGTTTTGTTGTTGATGCCGAGGGACGAAAGATGTCAAAGTCAACGGGTAATGTTATCTCACCACAAGACATTATCAAAAAATATGGTGCAGATATATTGCGCCTTTGGGTTGCAGCAAGCAATTATAATGAAGATATAAGGGTTTCTGATGAGATATTAACAGGAGTTTGCGAGGTGTATCGCAAGATAAGAAATACAGCAAGATTTATGCTGAGCAATCTTTATGATTTTTATCCTGACCAAGATAGATTGAATTACGAGGACTTAAAAAATATAGATAAGTGGATATTATTTAAATTACAACTCGTTTTAAATTCAGTGACCGGTTTTTACGAAGGATTTGAGTTTTACCGGGCCTTTCAGGAAATCTATAATTTTTGCAATAACGATCTTTCGATGAGTTATTTAGATATGATTAAGGGCAGGCTCTATACTTATTCTTCGTCTTCAAAAGAACGGCGTGGGGCCCAAACAACTATTTATGAGATATTGAGTGTCTTGGTAAGAATAATTGCGCCGATAACCGTATTTACAGCAGAAGATATCTGGCGACATATGCCTGCCTGCCGGACAGGCCCCGACCCAAGTAGAAGGATTGTCGGGGCAGGCAGGCCGAAGGAAGGGACTCTGCCTCTGAGTGTCCATCTTTTGGATTGGCCAAGATATAACCCCCTTTATGGCCGGGATGATATCGATCAGGAATTGAAGAAAATCTTGAGTTTATTACCTTCTGTTACGGAAGAACTGGAGGGACTGCGCCAGCAAGGTACAATCGGCAGCTCCTTTGATGCAAAAATAATTTTGTTGACAAATGATAAACTTTATCTTAAATATTTAGAAGGCCATAAAGATGAGCTTGTTGAGATATTTAAAGTATCCTCTGTTGAGATTAATGAGGATAAAACGAGCTCGTTTCGTTTAAATGTTATGAAGGCAGATGGTTTAAGGTGTGCGCGCTGCTGGAATTATAATTCGTCCGTAGGCCGGGACAGACAGCATTCGCAGCTTTGTAGCCGCTGTGTTGGGATTCTAAAAGAGGAGAGTAGCTATGAAGAGAAAGACAGCAACAAAGAGAAGAACTAAGGTATTAACAAAAAGAGAGTTAAACTATTTCCGCAAGCTTCTCCTTGAGAAGAAAATGCATCTGATCGATGAACTTAAGCATTCCCGGGAAGAAGTATTAAGAAAATCACCAAGGGATGCTGCCGGTGA
The DNA here is from genome assembly GCA_016783355.1 of Candidatus Omnitrophota bacterium. Lineage (GTDB taxonomy): Bacteria > Omnitrophota > Gorgyraeia > Gygaellales > JAHJCI01 > BS750-G32. Next base: position 1,960 of record JADHWR010000067.1, read on the forward strand.
TATCTCTGGCTATTCTATACATATGGCTGATGTCGCTACAGATAATTATGACCGCCAGTTTTCTTTAGATATTGCTACCTCTGAACGAGAAATTCTTTGTGAAATCGGAGAGGCTATTCAGCGGATTGAAAATAGGACATTTGGTATATGCCAGGCTTGCAAATTACCGATTAGTAAAACCCGGCTTAAAGCAGTTCCCCATACCTACTTTTGCCTTAAATGCCAACGAGAAAAAGAAAAACACTGATCCTTTCTGTTATATTAGTTATTTTCTTTTTAGATCAACTTTCCAAATATTTCGTCGCCTCACTCTTATCTGTTGGCGAAAGCATTCCTGTTATAAAAGATATTTTTCACATTAGCCTTGTTCGTAATACCGGGGCTGCCTTTGGGATATTAAAGGGTGAACTTTATCTTTTACTTGCGTTAACTTTAATTGTGACAATTTTTTTTGCAATCAAATTAAGGAAAGAGACGGTCTTGGTACAAACTTTAGGAATGAGCCTGATTCTCGCCGGGGCAATAGGTAATCTTACCGACCGCATCAGACTGGGTGTAGTAATTGACTTTTTGGATTTTCGTATCTGGCCAGTGTTCAATATCGCAGATAGTGCCATTACTATCGGTGCGGTATTACTGGGATTTTACTTTTTAAAAAAATGCAGGAATATCGCCTGATGGTTAAGCTCGAAGATAAGGAAAAGCGCTTGGACTTATTGCTTTTTGGATTCTCTGAGGACAATCAGCTTGGCCTCTCACGCACCTTTTTGCAGCAACTGATACGCAAGGGTCAAATTACAGTGGATAGCAAGGTTCTCAAAGCACACTATAAGGTGAGGGCTGGTCAAATTATTGATTTAAAGATACCCTCGGTTTTAGAAAACAGACCTGTGGCTGAGGATATTCCTTTGGATATTGTTTATGAAGACGAGGATATTATTGTTGTCAATAAGGCAGCCGGCATGGTCGTTCATAGCGGCGCAGGCAACCCCAACAGAACATTAGTAAATGCCCTTCTTTTCCGTTATTCATCTTTATCTAATATTAACCCAGCCCGACCGGGTATTGTTCACCGTTTAGATAAGGGAACCTCTGGTTTGCTGGCGGTGGCAAGGAATAATCCTAGCCACCTCAATTTAGCACGTCAATTTGCCTCTCACTCAATTATGCGCAAATACGTGGCGTTAGTAGAGGGCAGGATAGATTTTAATGAGGATGTTATTGAGTTGCCCATTGGAAGAGATAGACGCCGCCGGGATAAAATGAGCGTGACTTATCTTTCCAAAAGCCGGGCGGCATTGACCAAATTTCGGGTTTTAAAGCGCACCTTAGATTACAGTCTCCTGGAGCTTTCGCCTTTTACAGGAAGAACGCATCAGTTAAGAGTGCATTTAAGTTTTTTGGGGCATCCTATTTTAGGGGATGAGAAATACGGAAGGAAAGAGAGCTTTCCACGGTTAGCATTGCATGCTTATAAGTTAGGCCTGGTTCATCCCCGCACTAACAAATTTATGGAATTTTCAACGCCCATTCCCGGGAAGTTTTTAGAAGCTGTGGAATAGATTTTGTTTATGAGCGGGTCCTGTCTTCGGCAGAGCCCAAAATTGTCCTCGCTCAAGGGGAAGCCTCTATAGAGCATAATTCGCTGCGGGCTATTTTGGGCCGCCCACCGCCTCGCCACCCGCTTATAAGATCAATTTTGGAAGTCCGACTTCCAAAGATCTATGAGAATGAAAGTTTTTATGGACAGTGCAATTAGAAATCCTTCGGCAAGTGTCTGCAAGGAATTACGAAGAGTGAATGACGGAACTGACCGTAAGGGAATTCCGTCAAATGAACAAGTCGTAAGCCCCGTTCGAAGTAAGACGCCAAGGGCGACTGCCCCGCCAAATTCCGTGGCGGGGACTTCGAACGGGGTAAGCCGTAGCAGACCGCTGAAAGATTTCAGCATCTGGGAATAAAAATTTTCATTCGGTTATTGCTAACTTAATATGAAGATGGGTCCTGTTAACAGAATGGTGCAATACGAGGAGCTAAATAAATGAGACACTCATTTGTTGTAAAACCGGCAAAGAGCATAAAGGGAAGCGTAGTTGTACCTGCGGATAAGTCTATTGCCCACCGCAGCATAATGATTAGCGCCATCAGTAAGGGTAAGACAGAGATTTTAAATTTCCCGCTTAATAAAGACTGCCTGATTACGTTAAGGGTCTTCCAGGAGTTAGGCGTGAAGATTTCGATGATTAAATCCACACCTTATACTGCGCGTGTCCTTGTAGAAGGCAAGGGCTTATACAGTCTCAAATCAAAGCAGTCTTTATTTATCGGTGATTCAGGAACAACCTTTCGTTTACTTTCCGGGATTTTGGCAGGCCTACCCGCCTCTGTAATTTTAAAAGGAGGTATTTCTCTTTCTCGACGGCCGATGTCCCGCATTGCGCAACCTTTAAGAAAAATGGGGGCAGTTATAAAATCCCGTCAGGTCCGGGGAAAAATGGAAGAGTATCCTCCTTTGATGATAAAGGGCGGTAATTTAAAAGGTATTAGCTATAAGATGCCTGTTGCCTCGGCACAGGTTAAATCATGTATTTTGCTTGCCGGGTTATTTGCGCAGGGAAGGACGACGATTATCGAGCCAATAAAGACACGCGACCATACAGAGAAGATGTTAAAGCAATTTAAGGCGAAGATTAAAGTAAAGAGAGAAAAGATTATTCTCCAGAAGAAATCATTATGTTCTGCAGGCAGGATTTATATTCCTGGTGATATCTCCTGCGCAAGTTTTTTCATTGTTGCCGCAACCATAATTCCTGATTCAAGAATTTGTCTAAAATCAGTTGGAATAAATCCCACGCGAACAGGCATAATTAAGGTACTAAGAAGGATGGGGGCAGATATTAAGCTCAAAACGAAAAGCGAAAAGCGCAAAACTGGAGCGAAAAGCGAAAAGCGCAAAACTGGAGCGAAAAGCGAAAAGCGCAAAGACGGGGAACCAATAGGGGATATTTTTGTAAGGACGAGTAAATTAAGAGGGACAGTTATTAAAAAGGACGAGATTCCTTCTTTGATTGATGAATTACCTATTTTGATGGTTGCAGCAGCAAAAGCTGATGGTAAAACAGAGATTATTGGGGCAGGAGAATTAAAGATTAAGGAGACCGACCGTATAAATTCAATGGTAACCAACTTGTTAAAGATGGGAGCGGATATTAAGATTGCGGGTTTGCGAAAGATAATTATTCGGGGCAGCACTGGATTAAAAGGGGCAAGGGTGCGTAGTTTCGCTGACCATCGCACTGCAATGAGTATGGTTATTGCGGGATTAGCGGCAGAAGGCAGGACAGTGGTTGACGATATAGACTGTATTGCCAAATCATTTCCTAATTTCTTGAAGTTAGTAAAAAGGTTTTTATGCTGAGCCTCCAACTTTTTGTTTGACAAAAGGTTTAATCTTTGTTAAAATTCTTTAAAGATGCTTAAGGATAAAATAATTAATTATAAAAATTGGCTTTTAAAGAAAATTGCGCATATTAATACCCTATTTTCCAATGATATGGGAATAGATTTGGGCACAGCGACTACCTTGGTCTATGCGAAAGGAGAGGGAATAGTATTATGTGAGCCCTCAGTAGTTGCGATTGAAAAAGATACCAATCGTGTTTTGGCTGTCGGCAAAGAGGCAAAGCGTATGCTTGGCCGCACTCCGGCGAATATTGTGGCCATTCGGCCAATGAAGGATGGCGTAATCGCTGATTTTGACATTACAGAAGCGATGTTGCGTTATTTTATAAATCAGGTTCATCACCGCCACGTTCTTGTAAGGCCCCGCATTGTCATTGCTATACCTTCAGGAATTACAGAGGTTGAGAAGAGAGCGGTTAAGGATTCGGCACAACGCGCAGGTGCGCGGGAGGTGTTTTTGATTCAGGAGCCCATCGCCGCAGCAATTGGAGTGGGTTTGCCGATTCAGGAACCAATCGGCAATTTGATTATTGATGTCGGCGGCGGAACTACAGAGATTGCCGTGATTTCATTAGCTG
>JADHWR010000068.1 GCA_016783355.1 Candidatus Omnitrophota bacterium
TATACAGACTTCAAGGAAAGACCCGGTGGTGTAGATAAAGAGCAGTTATTCAGCGCTTGTTTACCAGATATCGATACTCTAAGGTCTACAGGGGCAGCTGAACAGTTACCAAACGTAGAAGGCACAGGACAAAATCAGGATAGTCCCCAGGTTCCGGCTAAGGGTGAAGGTTTAACTGATCCTGAAATAGATGTTGAGGTAAGGGCTTCGCAGAGACTCTTGGTTTATGGAACACCGCATATATTACCAGGTGAAGGTGATAGGGAGTATCAGGAGTATGAGTTAGCAAGCGAGATGAGACCGGAAATAGAAGATGCCTTGGGAATAATTAAGCAAACCCTTGACAGTCTCTATACTAAAATTTTCCCAAGGGTAATAGATCAGGTAATAGGTTCAGTTTTAAAAGAAAAGAGGTTATCTGGAGAAAAAACTGAAATACTCAGGGTATTTCTTGGTGACATTCTCGACTCCGAAACATTAAATAATCTTATTTCTCAAAGAGACTTCTGCCTTGTGCTTCTGGGCGAAAAAATTACTCAAGGATATTTTGTCAGGTTTGATAATCCTCGTAAATATGCTTTCTTACATAATAGTGCTAAACGCAGGGCAATTTATATCCGCGAAGGCGGACTTAAGGCATCAATAAGACACCCTCAGGCTTTGGCCGCTGGATTATTGCGGGAATTAGCATTGATGGCTTTAGCTTTAGATAAAGGCCTTAAAGAAAAAGCCCGACAATTTAGATTTAGTGAGCAAGATTTAAAGATTGTTGCTGACATAGTGGAAAGGATGATTGATAGAAAAGGAGACTTAGATAACCTAATTGAAGAGTGTTTTCATCTTGAACTCGCGCACAGAAGAAATAATCAAGAGGTAATTTCAGGATCTCTTTATGTAGTAGAACAGGACCTTCGCAGAGGCCGCAAAGTTCCTGTGCTTTATGGTGAGAGAGAGGGTAAAAGGACACCTTTATATTTAAGTGAAATAGAATGGGGAATTGTTCACGGTATTATTACAGCTGATGCAAGGGGCAGATATAAGTTTATACCTCATCTTTTGCCTCAGGACCTCCCAGAGATAGCCCTTTCTAAAGAAGACTCCCTTACTGAACTGGAATCCTGGACAAAATTTGGTCTAGGGCTCCAGGGAGAGAAAATAGAGGAATTTCTCCAGGCTTGGCCTAAGGACTTGCGGGATGAGTTTAATCCAGCTGAGGCATATGCTAATTTCATCAGTGGTCTCGGCGCGCTTAGATACTACATCGAACAAGGAGCCCTTCAAATAGTGCGCGAAGGCGGAGTGAGGAAAAAGTTTCAATATACACAAGACCGGCTTTCTGGAAAGGGGTCTTCTGGAATAGATTCTTCTGCCTCTGGCCATATCATAAATGAAAACCCCAGCACCCAGGTTAAAAAATGCCTGGAACCGAGAGGATTTTTAGAGATTGAAGAAAAATGGCATGCCCCTGATGGCCGTATATTACCCAGAAAACGGGTGGTTGGATTATCTATCAAATATGAGAAAAAGGTTCAAGATGTTTTAGACAAGTTCCGTCCCGGGGAATTGATTTGTATGGAGATTATCGAGTTCTGGACAGGATTACTAGGAGACGTTTTATCTGCTTTAGGATTTAGTTTTCTTAAATTAGACCGCACACTTGCAGATAAACCTTATCTTTTGCTCCATCTTCTTGCCCATGAGAAAGACGAAAGTATATTGCCGTTTGTGGAATCTAACCACGGTATGAGGCAATTGGTAGCTATATATTGCAGCGTAAGGCATTTCTTAAGCCTGCCATCGAAGGCTCAAGATGCAATTCTATCGTATCTATCTGACCAGGGGCCGAATAGCTGGATAAAAAGGACTTATAATCTGGCCCTTCATCATGAAGTTCGCGAGAAGGACCGGAGGATTAGACATAGTATAATCGAAGCAGTATATTTTTCTTATGAGCTGGCAGAGCAATTTGCAGCTGAACGGCGTAGTTTAGATATATATTTAGATATTGTCTCCGAAGGAAGGATCCAAGAGTGGCGTGACATAAATAAATTGCATGAACTAAGCCTAAAGGTAAAGGAAGTTTTTGACTGCTTACAAAGAATTAAACCTGAACTGGAAAACTTAGAACCTGTCTGGAGAGAATATGTTTGGGATGATATTTTCCGTTTCGGTCAACTTCTCGCATCGGGAAAGAAAGGGCAGGTAAGAGGCGAGCTACGTAAGAGAGTTCGTTCAGCCAGAATAAAGTGGCTTGACCCGATGGGGGCATTGTTGATGTTGGTAAAGTTGAGGGAAAAATCTTTGATTGATTTGTTGGCTCGCCACCTAAATGTTCAACAAATTCAAAACATTGCTAAAATGGCAGAACAGATGTCAAAAGGAGCTCCCCCTAATGGTCGTATTTATGGGAAAGAGATTGAGCTGATTGGAGGACTAGCAGAGCAGGCCCATTTTAATCCAATTTCATTTCTTAACTGGGCTCACGCTATAGAGTTCCGTGAATTAGTCACCAGGCGCAAAAAAGAGATTGCCTCCGGCAAGAATGATTTGGCCACAGCACATATCAGGAAAGAAAATTCTCCTGGCCGCCGAGAGAAATTTACCAGAAAGAAAATAACCTACGGACGGTCAAATAGAGATAAAGACATTAATCATTTTGATTCAAGCCGCATCAAAATAATGGAAATAATAGCAATGGGTGTCGGCTTGGCAGTTTTACTCGCATTTATATATGGACCCTGGTGGCTTCAGTTGGGGCTAGCCGGAGGAATAGGAGTGCTAGCAATATGGAGAGTCTCTAAGTGGTTGGCCACACGTTATAAAGAAAAGTTTAAACAGTGGTATGCACGCAAGAAATTCGCTGTCCAAAGAAGACTGGAAAAGAGATTTGGGAAAACTGTCAAACCTGAAGTTCTTCTCACTTATGCTAAATTAGAGGTCTTCTATATATCGATATGGTTTATTTATCAACCTGTAAGAGCTCTTGGCTTGATTGCCGGAGGATTAATTTTAGCTAAGGTTCCCTTGCCTATTTCTATTTATCTTGCCTTAATCGTGGTATTCTTTACTTATAATTTTGGTGGATTCTTAAGAGGAATAATTACTTTATACTGGGCTAAAAAGAGACCTCACGTAGAGTTTACAGTAATAAAGTGGTTAACCTGGTTTCCCATAATAGGTGGCTATAACTCTATCCTTCTCCAATTAGGTGTTAGTTATAAAGATTTACTTAAAGAGAAATTTTTAAAATGGTGGCAGAGAATCAGAAGATTATTAAGCTACATACGAAAGGGAAATAATTCTAATTCAAGCTCACAAACCACATCTGAGCCGCAAAACCCAGGGCCTGCTAAACCAAAATCGCAGAGTGATACCCCCTTAAACCACAAAATAGGTTTGGATCCCGGACAAAGAAACAAAGTTATATATTGGTTTAAACGAGCGATAAGGATTTTCTTGCCCTTATCTTTGAAAAAAGTACAAAAGGCAATAGCTGAATGCGAACATATCACAAATGGAGTTGAATACAATAGATTATGCGCAGCCCGTCAAAACGAATGGGAATGGTTTGAAAACAATATAGTTGAAATTCGAAAGGCGGTTGGTATATTCGAATTAATTTTCGTAAATGAGAAGGAAAGAGAATTCAAATACAGCGGACATTGCGATAGAATAGCCGACACACTTCTTGTTTACCTTGGAACCAGGGCAAAGAAAGGTAAGCTAATCCATGAACTTAACGCTGGATGTGGCGGTGGCCATTTAATGAACAGTTTGCTTGAATGGGTTTACAAAAGAGAGACTGTATTAAGCAAACTTATTATTGCCGTAGATAGGACACTTATAAAACGGAGATTACGCTACTGTAAAAAGAAAAAGAAATATCCTAGAATTATTGATAAGGCAGCTGAGAATAAGCCTGATGAGCCAGAAGAATTATCGCAAAGTCCCGGTCCTGCTGAATCTCAACAAGGCGAAAGGTCTGTAAGAGAAAAAGTAGAACAATTGTTCCATCAATTGGATAAAGGAGATGAAATTTCGCGCAAAGTTGCAGCTCAAAGGTTAGGTGAGATGCCTGAATTTCAGGATATAAGAAAAAACTGCATTTTAATCTATAAGACAGGCAATGTCTTAGGAGAACACCTGCTTACCGATGATAGTGATATGGTAAAGAAGGTTATTGCTTCTTCCCTTCGAAGGTTGAATGTTTTCTACCCCATAGGAAAGTTTCCTCAAACCAATATGCTAGAATTATTGTACAGAGAAATTCCGCATATTGAAGTTCTGGAAGCTGAGGATATTAAGCTTTCTGTAAGAAAAGAAGTAGTCAAGACAATAAGTGAAATAGAACGTCCTTCTTTTCTTTTACTAGAGGGGGCTCCGGTGGCACTTTTGGAAAATATGAAGATAACCTACGACAGCGAAATGCACATATGGATTTTAAAGGCACTGAGTAATCTTGCCCGAGCAGGAGAGGAATTTAATAAGAGCATCACTTCTAAAATTTACACTCCATTAAGAGATATTGCTACAACTGGCGGGCTTAATTTTCCATCCCTGATTGTAGAGAGAGAAATGAGCAGAACGCAGTGTATAGAGCGGTTTCATGATTTTGGTCCAGAGGCACAACAGGAGGCTATAATCCAGATCTCCAAGATATATGAAAAGAAAGTGGAGTCCTTAAAACAAGAGCTTGAATCCGACAGAGGTATTTCTGACTGGCCAATTACCGAAATCCGCCGTTTCTTTGCTGGATTCTATTTTAATGTTAAAGGTATTCCTGCCTGGTCAATTATCAAAATCCGCCGTTTCTTTAGAAAATTCTATTTTAATATTATCTACAAAATGCTAATTTCTATTTTGGACCCAGAACAAACTAAGAGATATTCTCCCGATGCAGATGTAAGATTAGCGACAGCTCAATCCTTAAAAATGGTTGCTCAAAAGTGGCTTTCGTTTTTCCAAGATCCAATACTTGCCCAGGCCTGCCAGGAATTAAAAGATTATAGTAGAAACTTACGAGCGACTATTGTGGGGGGAATCTCAGGCTTTATTTATGGAGATGATAGGACAAAGATTGAGCGGGACTGTGCTGTTAAAAAAGTTCTCTTGGAGATGCTGGCTGAATTTGGTAGTCGCGAGACTGTAGAATCAAATAAATTGTTACCTCTTATCTATGACGATGATGATGGAGTTTGTGAGCAGGTCATAAAAACTATTGTTAAAATTAACGACCGCAAGGTAATGATTGTTCTTAAAGATATAGCGGAGAAAGAATGGGAAAAAAGGCCAAACTCAACTTTAAGCAAAATATTGAAGGCTAATTTAAGTGCGGAACTCGATGATACCCCTTTAAATCACGGTATGTGTCCACAACCTGAAGCAAAAATAAAGACGAGCTTCAAGGAAAATCCGGGTTCGCATAATCCCGGGCAAAGAAACAAAGTTATATATTGGCTTAAACGAGTGATAAAGGTTTTCTTACCCTTATCTTTGAAAAAAGTACAAAAGGCAATAGCTGAATGCGAACATATCACAGGTGGGGTTGAATACAATAGATTATGCGCAGGCCGTGAAGATGAATGGGAATGGTTTGAAAACAATATAGTTGAAATTCGAAAGGCGGTTGGTATATCCGAATTAATTTTTGTAAATGAGGAGGATAAAAGATTCATATATGGTGGACATTGCGATAGAATAGCCGACACACTTCTTGTTTACCTTGGAACCAGGGCAAAAAAAGGTAAGTTAATCCATGAACTTAACGCTGGATGTGGCGGTGGCCATTTAATAAACAGTTTGCTTGAGTGGGTTTACAGAAGAGAAACCGCCAGAGCTACTGTGCAAAAAGATAAGTATAAGATTTCCAGGCTAAACAAACTTATTATTGCCGTAGATAGGACACTTATAAAACGGAGATTACGCTACTGT
>JADHWR010000012.1 GCA_016783355.1 Candidatus Omnitrophota bacterium
ATCTCCTTAGTCAAAGAAACCAACAACGGCTTAGATATTACCAACATCACCCTTAATGACCTAGCCACCTTTGGCGAGATACTATTCAAGTCCGACGGCAGCGCCTGGGATGTCCAGAGTATCGTCAAAGGCTATGAGGATTTAATCAATTTCATCGAGCAACAAAAGACCAAACCCCTTCCTGGGGTAACAGCTCGGTTGGAAGATATGAAAATTAACCTGGATAAACTCCACTATACCCAATTTGAGGCATTATTCGGCTATATCTATGGCTCAGAATACCAAGTCATTCTTGCTTGGAAGGCCTCTAGTGCCAGAGATTACCAAGGAGTAATTGAGATAGTCGAGAAAACACTTGAGAGGTCTCCTGACTGGCAAGATGATACTGCCAAGGAGCAAGCAAGGGAGAAAGCTGCTCAACTGGGCGTAACAGATAAGAGTCCTGAAGAGAGAGCAGAAGCAGCAGTTTCTTGGGCAGAGTCAGTACAGGAGAAACAAAAAAAGAAAGAGCCTGCACCAGAAGTAACTAAAAACTGGGCAATCAATGATGTCGGCATAATGTGGTTTCTTAAAATGGAGGCATGCCTAGCATTAGGCCAGCATGACAAAGCCCTTGAGGCAGCCAAAGAGATCTACAACAATTATAACCTGACATTGACTTGGGATCCTCAGGGTTGGTTTTGGTCACCGATGAAAGCCCTTCGGACAGAGTCAAGGTTTAGAGATTTATATAGTAAAGCAGTAATGCAAAGCGGAATAGCCAAGCAGTTAAGTCTTTCAGAACTCCGTAAAAGAGGCGCAGATAGCAAGACATCTCGTAACTATGTCCTTGCTGTTTATTACTATGAGAATGCATTAGAACGGGCCAAGCAGGAGAACAAGACCTCCTTAATCAAGACAATCAAGGAAGATTTCTCCTACTGCAAAGCAAGAGGATTATACGAACAGGCAAGGGAGACAATCTCAGACCAAAAAGCAGTTAATCTACTCGAAGATGCCCTGAAGGTATTAGAAGGCGCTCCTGAGAAATCAGCTTTTAAGAGATTAAAGAAAAACATTGGCGGAGAGCTTAATCAGCGACGGAAGAGATTAAAGATAAGAAAAGAAAATTCTAATATTTTTGACTTTATTGACCAGGCAGATGAACTGCTCCAACAGAACAAGCACAATCAAGGGCCGAAAATCAAGAGAAATCGCGACCAATCCAGCATTAAATCTTGGTTTAAAAGAAAACAAATCTTAGAAAAGAAGGACAAGACCTTCCGCATTAATTTCATAGATAGAATTACGGGCGTAAGCAATGCCTACGCTGCTCCGCTTAATATTGAAGAAGAAATTGGATATATTCGTGGCGTTACCATTGATGAGAAATTCACAAAAGAAGACATTTCTTTGCTTAAAGAGTTAGGAGTAACTTATGTTCGCGCCTACGCTCCGTATAAAAATGTAGTCATGCTTTTAGATGATTTGGCCAAAGCCGGTATCAAAGTGATAGTCGGCATTCCTTATAATGTATACGGCGGTTCAATAATTAATATTACGATGGAAACCTACGAAGAATTTATTCAACAATATAAAGACCATCCGGCAATCGCTGGCTGGGAATTTGGAAATGAACTAAATTATCATCTTGATTGGTTCAACAACAGTGAAGAGGAAATGCTCGCAACGATACAAAAAATAGCCAGCGCTATTAAAGAGATAGATTCTGAACACCCTGTCTTTACTGCGTATGGATTTGGCAGTGTTACCAACGAGAAAATGATAAAAGTAATAAATAAATGCAAATCCGTAGATGTGTGGGGCCTTAATATATATGCGTGGGATCATCTTGGAGGTGTTTTTAGTCGTTGGCAGGAAATTTGTAAAGCATTAGACAGAAACGTTCCTATGTATATCTCCGAATCGGGGACTGATTCTTATGATAATAGGAAAAAGGCCGAAGATGAGGAAGCTCAAGCCAGAGCTATCATAAATATTTGGAGAAGAGTTGCTGAGAATAAAGATACTTGTTTAGGAATTACCTTTATGTCCTGGAAGGACAATCCAGATAAAACAGAAGTCCATGCAGGCGGCTTCGCCTACGATAGTTTTGCTAATGAAGACAAATTCGGTGTTGTCAGGCTGGATGGCACACGCAAAAAGGCATATTTTAAATTACAGGAACTTTGGGCCGGGGAAGAAATTACTGCTGGCACAGAAGTAAATAAAGCAGCATTGCTTAAGATGGCGCCCAGTGAGTTGATATATGCTAATTTTGCAGACAAAGTCTGCATCTTGACAAAACCTTTAGTGCAAATGATAGAAGAGAGGCCCGATTCTCTAAAGCTAAAAGCGCTAATAGGCGGAATGTGTAATTTTGATTTTGATAAAGTCGATTTAAACAATCTTAATGGGGAGACTATTCAAGAGATTGATGTAGACCAACTGGGAATGCTGCTTATTGGTCATAATGGACGACAGAAAGATCTGCATGAACAAATTGGTTTCCTTGGAGAATTTATTAAATACAGAGACAGCGTTTCTGCACAAGAGAAGAAGAGGCTACTGGAGGAAAAAGGCCTTAATATAAATAAACTTAGAGTAGCCGATTTTGGTAAATGGGCACCTGAGATATTTAAGACAGAAAGATGTGCTGCGTATGTCTGGTCTAAACACAGTGCCAGAGATTATCAAGTCGCAATAGATGAGGCAAAGAAAATGCTTGCCCAGTTTCCCGATTGGCAGATGTTAGCCAAGGCGCAGGCCGATAGTTTGACCAAGAGGCTAGATATATTACCTGGATTTCCTGAAGATAGGGCAAACGAAGCAATCCGATGGTCGAAGTCAACAGATAAGAAAGAAATCTTTAGCAGCGACACCGGATTTTTAAACGATGTGGCTGCAGTGCTATTCGTAATCATGGACAGCTCCTTAAAGACCGATCAGCATGATCTGGCATTGTGGGCAGCTAGCGTACTTTATAAAGACCTTAATACAGCATTGATCTGGGATCACAAAGGTTGGTTCTGGTCTCCGATAGACTGGATCGAGACATCCGGTAACTTCTATTATGAGGTCATGGTAGAGGCATCTTCCTTGGCAGAGATCCTCAATCGGGCAGAGGAATTTTGTAACAACAAGTGGGTAATAGAATATGGAGTGGCGTTAAAGCTTCTTAGATTAGCACTGAGCAAGAAAGTGACCAGCAAGACAGAGCCTGAATTAGTAGCAAAGGTCAAAGACTCGATTAAAAACATCGAAAGCTACTTTTCACAAAAGCATAAAGAAGAGATTCAGGAGCTTCTCCGGCAGACAGAAGAAGCAAAGGTTACTACTGAATATTATGAAGCAGAGGTGCTCTTAAAGAAGGCCTTGAAACTTGTAGAGTCGACAGGCGATGCATCTTTAAAAGCAGAGATCGAGGGAAAAATCGCTCTCTATGCTGAAAAACACCAAGAGCAAATCGGTATGTTCCTTGCAACAGCCTATGATGCAAGAGGTTTGGGAAAATATAAGAAGGCGCTTGAGTTCTTCCACAGAGCCCTGCAGCTTGCCAGACAAGTGGAAAATACTTCTTTAATTGAAGACATCGAAAGCGATATAGAATATTGCCTGAATGTTGAAATTAGAGAGCAATTAAAAGAACTAGGGTATAACAATAAAGTAGTAGAAGAATTTGTGCAGATGGTCAATGGATGGAAGGATTTAGCCGGAAGGAGGGCATTGGTTTACTGGAGTGCAAAACTTGTCAAGGCAAAGTTGAAGTTTCAGGAAGGTAAAACAGCTTATACAAATATGGCAGAGGTAGAGGATAGAGTGATTTGCCAGATAATCGACCTGCTGGACAAAGAAATAAAGCAGGACGCTGTTAGTTCGTTTATTGCCAAGTTCGACAAAGTTGCGCAAATCAAGGGCATCAGTCTTGTAGGCCGCACCCAGGTATTATATATCATAGCAAATACATTGCAGCTTCCGATAGAAAAGCTTATTATTCATTTAAATCTGATGCCTGAACACAAAGAAAAGCCGATTAAAAAATCTGCACTGCTTCATGGATTTAAGCAAAAAATTATGAACTTTATTTTAGCTGCCAGCTTGGTTAATTCCGTTAATCCGTCTTTAGCAGAAGGAAAGGTTATTTTACCCAATGATGTTAATCCTATCAAGCAAGAAGTTGTAGTAGAAAGAGGAAGGGCCCCTCCGGTTAAATCCTTATTTACCCGCCTACTCTCCACCAGTATCGCTGAAGCAGCTGAGGATAATAAAGAGAGTCAATCAAAGTTAGAACTCAGCGCTACCTCTACTGAGGAGCCCTCCATAGTAATCATTTCTCCTGCCAAAGAGAATCAGATCCGTTTAGGTTCACTCAATATTGAAAAATTGGGCAAAAAGAATCGCTACCAGATAAAGAATATTGCCCGTATTTTTAATAATTATGACCTTGTGGCAATACAAGAGGTTATGAATTTTGGCGCTACGCTTGATAGCCCACGCGGCAAAAAAGGTATTGCGGCAGTAGAAAAGGGCATTGCATATTTGAATAGATATACCGGCGATGAGTGGGGCTACATTATAAGTCCTAAGCCACAAGGAACAAAAGGCGCTAAAGAAAAAGCACCCTCTATGCTTGAATATTACGCCTTTATCTATCGCAAATCAAAACTCACCCTTATTGAAAATTCTGCCTATTTATGGGAGGACGAATGCGGACGATGTCAGTTTACCCACCCGCCACTTGTTGCCTCCTTCAAGGTAAACGAAGGGTTAGGTAACCTCGATATTACCTTGGGTAATTTCCATGCCGCCTCCCCCAGTGCAAAAGAGCGCAAAGATGAAATTAGATGTTTGGTTACTGTCTATGGACAGATACAAGATGAAGACCCTAACCAGAACGATGTAATCCTTTTGGGCGATTTTAATACTCCGGTAGATAAAAAAGAGTTTGATAATTTAAAGGGCATTCCTACAATGGTGCACATATTAAGCCCTGAAGATAAGACAACAGTTAATAAGCAGACAGGTAAATTAGCAAATCAATACGACACAATGTGGTATCAGGAAAAATATACCGGCGAAGACATTGTTCCCGGAAGCGCCCAGGTCCATCCTGCATGGAAAGAGGATTTGGTATATCCGGATGATATATCTATTTCTGAAAAAGTCTTAGGCCAGGATAAGTGGCTCTATTCAAGATATGCCTCTGACCACTTACCGGTTACCGCACTTTTATATACTGATAGGGACACAGATAATTTTAGAACCACAGATTACACAGATTCACACACAGATTACATAGATTCGCACAAACCAGCAGGGATTTTCCAGATTTTAAAGAAAATCTTCAATAGCATCTTTGGTATCCGAGATGCAGAAGGAGCTGAGGAGACCAAGGACGAGCTTTCTTTCCAAAGGACATTATTGGAAGTTTATAAGAAATATGCAAGCCGGGGAGTAGAAATTGCCGCAGAGAGAATTGCCGCTATTGAGGCGAGAATTAAAGAGTTAGAAAAAGAGAATGGCTCCTCAAAAGAGGCTCAGATATTTCTTATAGCTCAAGAAGAAACAGGGCAAAAAGAGAAGGCCGATTTAGTAAAACCCACTGAATATAGCAAACAACCTACAAGCTTAGCTCCAGAGAAAATAGAGCCTGTTGTCCCGGTAGACAGCAGACAAATAGAGCAAATTGGTAAATCTTTAATGGATGTAGTTGTACCTGTAACAAATTCCGGAAGAAGTCCTCCGCCGATTTTATCTAAAGATGAAACTAATGAAGATACTGCTGAAGAACGGTTAGGACAACAAGGCAAAAATTCTTTGGCCGAACAACCAGAGGAGGGCGGGACAGAAAAGACTATAGCAAGAAAGAAGAGTGATAGCGAACAATTAAGAGAAAAGATAGAAGATTCTGAAGAGTGGTTAAAAAAGATTATTTGGCAAGAAGAGCTTCCTGTTAGCCATCTTTCTGCATCAAACTTAGAAGATGTGGTTTTCTCTTATGACCTCGGTGTTTACTTAGAAGTACTTGTAGATTATGAGAAATATGATAAAGCAAGAAAGGTTATGGATATCCTTTATGGCATCTGGCAGGAAAACCCAGAGGATTTCTCCGGATTTTATAATGCTTATGGAATTTTTTCCGCAAGATATAAACATGATGAACCACAGGATGCCGGCCCTAATGCCTGGCTCGTTTTAGGAATATCGAAATATATTTATGCTACCGGGGAAGTTAAATACCTCCCGTTAGCGCAGGCAACCGCTGATTATCTCTTGTTCCTGCAGGATAACGATCCCTCCCATGAGAATACTTATGGGGCGTTGAGATTAAATCCAGACTGCAAATATTACTCTACAGAAAACAATATTTCTGCCCACGCCGCCTTAAGGAATTTCTATAGGATTGCCTTAAGCCATAAGCTACCCGAAGCAGAAAAATATGAGGTTGCTTATGAAAAGATAGAGAATTGGCTTAAGAAAACAAAATTTGAATTGGAAAGAGAAACAGGCAGTATTATCGATTTGCATATTGGCAGATTTTCGCTTTTAAGACTTGGTCCAGAGACAAGGTTTCTTGGCATCCCTCTATTTAAGCCTAAATCCTCATATTATTTCTATGCGGGCTATGATGAAGAAAAGGGAAAATGGGATGACCGATTTGCTTCGGATGTTGGTCAGTGGATGGTGATGGCTCTTGGGCCAACGAAGGTTAAAAAACTCTTTGGGCTTTCGATGAAAGAAATCGATAAGATAGTTACCAAACATGCCCGCGTAAGCGTAGTTTATGAACACCCGGATAAAGGTAAGGTAAAAGTTGCAATACTTGATTATATGAATGGAGATGGACGTGAGCGTGTAGGACGCCAAAAAATGGGTTCAGTGGAGTGGAGCTTATTTGGAGCAATTGTTGCCGATATGTTAGGAAAGCCAGAACAAACTTCAGGGATCCTAAAAGAAATAGAGAAGCTGATGGATAAAGAAGGATTCCTGCCTTATGCTACAGAGGAATTACTGCCCACTGGTTTTGGCTGGCGCACACCGGCGTGTAAGAAATCGCTTATTTCACGTCTTTGGTACATTTTAGCCGTTAATGGAGAAAACCCATTTAGCTTAGAGAAAGAGGCCAGGGATTTTAAAGTAGATTTAGGACATTTAGAAAAATATCGTTATCTCTATGAGCCTGATGAGCAGATAGAAAGGGCCATTAAAGGTATAGATGACGCAGAAAAGTACTTTGATAAATTAATCGAAAATCTCAAAGACGCTGAGGACCCGCGTACGACATTAGAACTTTTGACTCTACCGTTTAATCTCTATCATTATTCTGGATCACCGATTGGGGCAGATATTTCTTTAGGAGACTTCACGTTTGGTTTTGGATTGGGTGGACTTTTAGGCAATGCCACAGAGGCCGGATTGATTGTTACCGATTTAGTTAATGGTGGTTTAGTATTTCCTCCCTTAGCAATATATACACTTGCAGATAAGGCTTTAGAAATAATCAATGAACCGCTTTTGATGCAGAAAGTAAAAGAAGAAGGGGCAATTATTGAATTGTCGCAGCCGGAAGCAGGCCTGCTCGATATTTCTATTACTTCAATATCCTTGTTCAAGAAAATAAGGATTGGCCTTGAAGCCGATAAGGTGGAGATGCAAAAAGATGGCAAAATCAAAGAACATGCCTTACTTGACTTAAAGCAGCCCTTAGAGGACCTGTTTAGAAAATCATATCCGGCCATAGTCTTCCTTTCGGAGCAGATGAGAACTGCTGATTTTGAGGCCAGGTTTGACCCTCAGCCAAATTGTTCATATTTCCGCGTGTGTATTGGGGAATATCAATATATTACGCGCTTTAACTGGGAAAAGAAAAATTATGAGATGGTTGCCAAGCAAAGGATGTTTAATCCCAGGACCCGCAAATTTCTCCAGGATTTAGGCTGGTGGCCGCAGGGCTATGACTGGGAAAGTAAAAAGCCCAGGATTTTTGCTATCGAAAATACAGTAAACGCAATAAGACAGGTGCCTTCACTTCTTGAAGGCGAGGTCTTAAAGATGGGTATTTTGAAAAACCCACTTACCGGTGAAATTGCCCAGATTAATTCATTGAAAGACGTAAGATACGCCGTGCCTGTGGCCACGGATGTACCTTATTACCCGATTTACTTTGAACCGGAAACAGGCAGGATTATTGTTCCTTCACTAAAGAATACCTTAATCTATGTTGCCTTTAAGAACGGCAAGCCGTTAGAATTTGCGGAGGTGTCTATTCCAGCAGCCTTCGCCAGGATAGTTTCCGATAACGGAACTTACTATATCTTCTCCTTGGATGATTTATCGAAATTGCCTGTCGAAAAACTAAAAGATGACTTTGAGATAAATTATGGCGAATTTAACGAAAAAGAAGAAAAATATAAACATACGATTAATTTAATCAAAGGAACCTGGGTTAGCTGGCAGGAACCTTTTGCGGTGTGGGTAGAAATAGTTGAAGATGGCAAGAAAGTTAAAAAACTAATACCAGCTGTAGTTGAATTTTCGCCCGATGAAAATGTCCATAATCACCTTCTTGTGCTAAAAGATGGAGATAGAAACAAAATCTATAAAGACGAGCAACCTTGGAGGTATCGCCGGGAAAAGCTGACTTACGCACAGCATGAGGAGTTCTGGAGAGAGTGGCGGGAGCTTTACCATGAAGATAACTGGGCCTTTATGCAGGAACTTACCGGGAAGCTTAAACAGAGGTTTGTTATACCTCAGGTAGAGATTGAAGAAATAGAAAGAGCCCGGCCGCTAGGAAATTCCCTCGGATTCCAGGGGCCTAAGGTAAGAGTGAAGCTTGGCTGGCCGGCATCCGCGGATAAAGACCTAAAAGATGCAGGGTTATTACATAAAAGCTTTACCGTATCCTTTGGTGAGGTCGCCGGCATTAACCTGAAAAGGGCAACTGTCATTAGAGATGAAGCAGGATATGTTAAACCTTTAGCCTTGGACGCAAAAGAGGAGCAAAAGGTAGAGGGACTTTTAGCGGATTGGTTGTTGACTCAGGCGCCATTGAGCTCTGTTGAGTCAGATATTGGGCCTTCCCAGAGTTTGTTTAAAGATTTGGTTTACTATCCTGAATTAGACTGGAGACAGGTTCTTGGCTGGAGTCAGAGAAGAGCGGATGTAGAAAGAAGGCTCTCCGGATTGCATAACTGGGGAATTCTCAGTGAGCCGGGTTCGACCGTAGTTGATACATTAACCGAAGAACAACTAAATTATATTCGTCGGCTTCGTGACTTGAACCAAAATCAGCGAAAGGCCCTTAAGGTTGAGAAAGAGATTACACCTTTTGGAACACTTTATCGCCACAAGATAAATGGCATTGAAGTCCCTTGTAATTATTTAACAGATGCCCAAGGAAATCCTTCCTCCATTATTCCCGATGCGGACCAGATGCTGCTTCTAAGCTCACCGCAAATACTCAATGAAGAAAGATTCATTGTTCTCACTGATTTAGGTGAGAAGGCCCTTCAGAAGCGTAAGACCCATTACTATGTTTCTTTACCCGATGGCACAGGATACTATATTAAACCCGAAGCGCTAATTGAAAAGTATTCTCAATATTACGAGATGTATAAAGACGGCGCAAGCATAATGCGCTTTTCTGTGGATAGGCAAGCTACTCTTCGTTTCTACCCGGCCCCCAAGATTGAAGATATGATAGTTGAAGAGGTCTTAGAAGACATTGAAATCAGAGAAGATATGCCCGAGCTGGCAAGAATTCCTGAAGATATATGGCAGAGAGAGCAGTTAAGCGGCAAAGAAATTTCCAATCTTTACAGGATAGATACTTCGATAGAAGCAACAATAGATATTATTGATAATAAAAATGAGAATAAAGAAAGAGTCCAAGAGATTCTCTTAGGGTGGGCAATTAACCTGGGAGAATATGCTTTACTACTGCCGGATAATTCTACTTTAGGGTTCAACACTATCAGGCAGATAGATGTGGATGGAAACGTTACCAGAACTTTCGGTGTCGATGAGAACCAAAGGGAACTAAGATTCAGGTTCGATCAAAACGTATTTGAGGTCGCGAGAGAAGACGGAGCCGATAGTTATATAGTTGAAAAGGTTGATGAGACGACCTATCAAGCAGTTCAAAGAGTATCAACCTCTACTTCTTTGGAATATGAAGATTTGCCTGAAGAATGGCGGTTGAAGATATCACAGATAGGCAAGAGCACCCCCAGATTATTACCGGACCTGCAATCGCCAGATTTTGCGAAACTCGAATGGGCAAGAATTGCCATGCTTTCTCCGGATGGCAGAGAAGTCTCGTACTCTTATCAGGCATTTAAAGATAGCGACCTGCCTGAAGTGAAGATTTCAGACGATGGGTTTATAGATATAGAAGTAATGGATGGCCTATTAAGTTTACGATATGCCTTAGACGAAGAAGTAGAAGATTTAACAACTCTGCGTGCTTTATCTTATTATATTTCCGAGACTGAAAATTTGGTTATAGACTTTTACAAGCAACTAATATTTATAGAGCAAAGAGAGGAAGTTGATAAATTCCTTACCGGAGAATGGCACATAAGAGTAAATGGGATTGGCATAGATTTATTTAATTCAAATAATATAAAGAATATCGTTAGTCTTTTGGAGCAAATAAAGCTTAAAGATGGTGAGCCGATTTTACCTCATGGATTACATGTCGAGAGGAAAGAAGTATTTAATTTCACAGACGCCACTGCTGTAATTGGCAATGAGAGTGTTATTTATCCATCCGCATTGCTTAAGGCATATGAGATACCATCTGAGGCCACCACCATCTACGTAATTAGGGGTGAGGGTGAAAAGGAAGTTGGCAAGGGTTCATTAAGCGAGATTGACTGGGAGAATGGATATATCAAATCCAACAACAGGGTTATTTTCTACGCCAAAGACGGCGTGAGCAAATTAGGTGAAATAAGCCGCTCGATCTGGCGTGACTTCAAGGCCAATGTAAATGTGCAGAAAGAACAAGGTAAATATGTAACCTATATGTTCGATTTCAACCGTTATGGCGCCGGCCACCGCTCTTTAAGCACCGGCACTGATGAGAACGAAACCAAGGTACTCAATACTGCTTCATTATACTTAGGAAAACTTGCTGATGAAAATATATTTGCTTTTATGACGCTAGAGGGTATATTTGAAGCTCGCGCGCCAGATGGAAGCCTAATAAGTTTAACGGATGATTTTAATGAAAATTACAAGAGCTTAGAGGATGCCGAGGTAATTGCCCGTGGCCTAAGGCACGTTGCGGTTTCCTTAAAAGATGGTGAGGGCCGATTAAAGGCTATCCTTTCCGACTACACCGGTGATGTCCATGACTTAATTTCACAGCTCGCGCGCAACAAGCCAGAAGACATAATGAATAGCTTTGGAAGCGCACTTCTTAATCAGTTCAAGGAAATAACCTTTGTGGAGCAGAACGGAGATATTACTACCGCTTATGATGCTGGGGCGCTTCACTTAGGCTACGGAAAGAGGGGAATGGCCTTTGTAGCCCAGTTTGACGCTAAGGGAAACATAGTTTTGGATAAGAATGCCTATAGCGATGCGGATTATGTAAGCAAGACCGTCAGCAGTCATGATAGGTTTATAGTAAGAGTAAGCGGAACAGATACGGCATCAGAGATACGTTTCATATATGAGATTGATGAGAGAAGAAAAGCAAAGAAAAGCGTCAGAGAACGTGCCTTGGATCCGGTAGGAAGATTACGCTGGGAAATCCACGAGGACAATAAGCGCTTTAAGCATCCTAAGATAAAGATGGTTTATGATCCTGTATACGGTGTTGCTGAGAAATCATATCAGCTTGGTTTCTGGAACACCGGATGGGGAAAAGGGCGCAAGCTTCTATATAAGCACGTAGTCGCCTTTGAAAATGGCAATAGATTAGGCCGCTGGTGGGTATGGGATGTTGAAGTAGACCAAGACGGCGATGCGAAGGGATCACCAATAAGTGAATTTGTAAATGGCACACAGGCTACATTGGATGATGGCCGAGTCCTGTTGCTCAGTGAAGAAGAAGCCGGAGGCCTGGGCAAGAGAAACGGAAAGCATTTCTATCTGAATAACCTACGCTTTGAGCGCAAGAATAGATTCACCCATGTGCTCTGGAGAGATTATAGAGAAAAGGGTTGGAAGGCAGCAGAAGAGTTCTTTGAGAGGCATATAAACGAGCACAGCAAGAATAGCTGGATTTACAACATCTTCTTGAAGTCCGGAGAAAGAGGGACATTAAAGCCGCTATTTGTGGTGTTGGAAGTAGGAATAGTCGGCATCACCTTGCTGTTGCCTATGTTCTTAATGCTATTTACACACCTGTTATACAGAAGCCACTTCCGGGGCAGAATAGCCAGAAGAAAGAAAGTGGCGTCTAAGAAGACCGCAAAAATAACATCAAATAATACTGAGGAACAGGAAATTCGCACAAGGGTAGCTTCTGTAAACAGACACCTCTATCTCATCGGCCCGATAAGCGATTACCTTGCCAGATTCTACAAGGTTAGCAGTGTGGGAGCGATGAGAGAGCTTATCAATAGCTTCTACCCGGAAGGACATCCAAAGAGAAGCGCTGCAATGGATGAACTGAAAAAGACCGACTTTGCCAACAGAGAAGCAAGATATGCATTTGTGGAAGAGTGGTTTGTCAAGCCCATTGCGTTTTTCCTCTTGGCATTGCTTATTCCGCAGCACGAAAAATGGGTAAATTATAATAAGGGCAAGATTAAGGATGCGGATTATCCTCCTTTCAGAGACCAGGATTTAAGGCGCTTGTTCGAATTCTTAGGAGCCGATAGGGCGGATACATTTACTAAGGATAATGATCCGATATTGAAATTTGAACTGAGCGAGAAGGTGTCCGGATTATATGAAAAAGTACATAACTTTACTGATACAAAGCAAAAGGATGCTCAGGATAAGTTAGAAAAAGAGATTAAGAAATTTGCGAAAACAGCAGATGAACAAATCCTAGGCGGCAAGAGTGAAGAAGGCAAAGTTAGACAGTGGTTGATTCAGCAGTATGAACAGGTGCACGGACTGAAATATCCTATATATCCATTACGCAGTAGGATTCCAGGACGCCTCTTCGCAGTTGCTGCTGTAGCCACGATCCTTGCCTTTACAGGAATTATCGTATTCAGTAGTGTGAATGCGCTTATGGGTATTTGGGCTGTTCAGGCAGGGCTTGGGGCGAAGCTGCTTCACACCATTGTATCTTACAAATTTGCCTTAGCGCTGCTTATGACAGTAGTCGCGGGTGTGCTGATCAACGAAGTAGTAAAGATGGTCAAATACGTTGATTTTCATGTTATTGACTGGTCAAAAGGCTTATGGACAATACTCAAATCAGCCTCTAACTATAAATATGATAATCCTTCAATAAAGATTAAAGAGCAGTTCTTCCACAAGTATTTCTTCTGGATTTTTGCCTCTAACGGCCTGTTATGGTTTGCCAGCTTATACTATGGCGCAAATATACAGGCTGCAGTGGCTACGGTTGCGGGTGTGGGAATTATCCTTGCTTCCGTGTTTAGATATGCCAAGACAAAAGGAATCTTTGCCAAATTAGGTGTATTTCTTGGCTTAGGTGTTTTAGGAACAGGGATTACCCTTGCCTTGATGTCAGATGGCTACTTGCCTGGATTTGCCTGGATAATCGGGTTCCCGATTCTTGCCTTAACCTCCAGAGAATCCATTAGAACATGGTGGTACCTCATGGTTGAGGCCAAGGCGATAGACCTTGAGAAAAAGCAAAGGTGGAACGTCTTCCATGCCTATTCTGAAATAGCCAAAAAACAATTAAATAGAATAAGGATTATGGGCGCAGAATCAGAAAATGAGTTAATCGAAAAGCAATACTTAAAAGAAGTATTTACTGAGATTGTAATTGAAGGCAGCTTGATAAGACACTATCTCATTGATAAAACTGAGGCAGCCCAGCTTAGGAAAGTAGTAGACAATACCAATATCGCCAAGTTGCCTTATGTAAAAGACCCGCGTGCAAGAAAGCTGATCATTGAGTTCTTCAACTTTGTTGTCATGTTTGATCCCGGTGAGCTGGGGATGCGCTTAGCAAATATGGAGCTTCGCAGCTTAAGACCTTGGATTTACAAGGGTGTGGGAAAGAAGACAATCGTGCCGTTTAAGCTCTTTGAGATAGACACAGTTAATACCGCTACTACGGAGGAGAAGGTTCCCGTAATGAAGTCTTCCTTTAGAATTGCCAAGGAACAGTTTAACTATTCCTGGAAGCAGTTCTTGAGAGAGATGTTTAAGGAAGTGGGAATTTACGGTAAGGACAGCGAACGCTTTATTGCTACACTTGCCCGTCCCGAGCCCCGCTTTAAGGAAACTGTTTTCGCTATCGCGCGTGAAATAGATGGTTCTTGGAAGAGATATTTAGACCAGTTGCTTGAAAGTGTAGATGTAGCCCAAAGAGAAGCTGTAGTGGATAAGCTTGCCAACACGAAAATGAGTCTTTCCGCGACAATTAAGGAATTGGCCGCTGTATTGGGCGTAAAAGAAGAGGATGCAGAGGCATTACTTATTGATCAAAAATCTAATCTGTTTAAGGGCTGGAAGCCAGCCGAGAACATTCAAAATAAGATTATTTACGATTGGATTATCTTCCGCGCGGATGGTTTCTTAAAGACCCAGATCTTTGCTGAGGAGTCCAGCATCCTTTCATATAAGATTTTCTTAAAGAGTAAATTAAGGGCGGATGTAAGAGAAAAGTTGGGACGCGAACCTAGCGCTACAGAGGTGTTAGATGCAGCAAGAAGAATGTATCTTGAGCTTCATCCCGAGCAGCGTAATGAAATCGCGGGCAGAATTAAAGCTATTAAGACTGAATTGACAGAGCAGCTGAACAGAACTCCTTCGGATGAAGAAGTAGCCGTTCAGTTGGTTCTACATAGATTCTTGATGATCTGCGCCTGCCATGAAGATATTCAACCCGATAATCCAGAGAAGGGCGATATTAAGATTTTGATTGACCAGCTAGCCAGAAAACGTGGTTGGGGATTAAATGAATGCGCTATGAAAGACGGCGTTTATAAGACCTTGGTATCAAGAATTAACAGCAATGACAAGAATAATCCAGCCTATTATGATTTTCCTGCGGCCTTTGGCGGTGAATGGAAGCCAAAGACCAATGTTTGGGGCGTTACCGCACGCTTTATCGAGCAATACTTAAAGGAAGTCGGCCAGCAGGATGCAGTTATTCATAACGCCGATAGAGACCATTTCTTCTACCCGGCAGAGGTGTTCCTGATGCCTTTCATCGCGTATCAATTTACCGAGAAAAAGGATTTAGGTTGGCTTTGTACGCGTTTAGAGGTATTTGTGGATGGATTTATGCCTGCGGCATCCGACCACAGAGTTGCCGAAGATGCCTGGAACTTAAGAGTAGTGTCTGTTGAATCAAAAATCGGTATGCACGCATTCTACGGTCCCGGAATCGTACGCTGGGACGCGATGAGAATGTGGGGCTCCTATATGGATAATATCGAAGATACAGGCGCTGCGATTGAGGCATTAAAGAAAGGATGGAAAGGAAGCTTTACGCCGTGGTTTAGATGGACAAGGCCCAGAGAGATGATTCTAGGTTCAATACCCGCCTTCCAGAATAGATTCGGTGGTTTAGCCACCGATTCATTCTTACAGCCGCACTTCCAGCAGCTATTGAAAAGTGACAAATTACACTGGACGGAGAAGCTTTCGCTTTTCGAGAACTTCGATTTCTACTTTAATAAGCCGATAATACCTCGCTACAACCTGATGATATTCTTGTTTGCCTTCTTCTTAAGCTTTACTCCTTTTGCCTATCTTTCTGTGCCGCTATTCTTTATCTGCGCGCAATTTATCTTCTCCGAGGCAATTACCGTAGCTGGGGCTAGACTATTTATCAGTCAGTCCAAGCCGAACTTGCCCAGATGGATTCCTCGTGCTTTCAGCGGAGTCGCTAACTGGATAGTGGGATACGCGCACTACGTAAAGAGATTCTGGAGCCTGGTATTTACCTTCTTACCTTTGATTCCCATCCATGATGAGAAAGTAAGAAGTACATTTGAAGGCAAGGCTGGACTATTCACTTCCGGTATTAAAGATATTTACTATCCGCAATTAAGTTTTGCGGAGCTCTACAGAACGTTTAAAGTTGCAATTACGTGGGGTGTGTTGCTTTCAGCAATCCTGTTCTTTGCGCCGGCTCATCCATATGCTGTAATAGGACAGTTGTTCTTCTATGCATTCCCCATTGCCTTTATCTTCGGTCCATTTATGAAGAATGGATACACCAACAAGTCTATTACCGCAAGCA
The DNA here is from genome assembly GCA_016783355.1 of Candidatus Omnitrophota bacterium. GTDB lineage: Bacteria > Omnitrophota > Gorgyraeia > Gygaellales > JAHJCI01 > BS750-G32. The sequence goes on from JADHWR010000012.1 coordinate 16,343, forward strand.
TACTCTTGACTATCATTGCAATTAATGTCCACATTATTTGGCCTGTAGTACCTCTGTGGACTGCGCTAGCGGCTTGGATTCTCCCCGCTGCCTATACAGTTTCTAAGAATAGAACGAATGTTTCTGGAATGTATGAATATTTCGCTAATAACGCGATTATCAGAGGCATCGGCCAAGGATTTATCGTATTCGGATATGTCTTTGTAGAATCAGCGTTGCATATACTTTTTGCAATTCCGGTAATTGCATATGCATTAATAAGGAATGCATTTAGTCCTACTAAGGTCCACTCATTCCTGAAAGAAAAATACACCGAATTAGTAGGAGAAGACCTGCTAGAGTGGTTCACTAAGATTAAGGTAAGGTCCAAACAAGGAAAGAAAAAGCCGGAGCATGAGCCGCTAACCTTGGAGAAGTTTTATTATGGCACCAACGGCGGAGAATATGATAAGCAAACAAAGTGCTTTAGCGAAGGGGCAAAGAGCAAAAGTGCAAAATGGGTTTCCAGAGCGCACGGTATAGTTGTTACAGCAGCCTTAGTAGCTAGTGCCGTTTCTTATATACCTTTTGGATGGGCAATTGCCGTAATCGCCGCATCAAATGTAGTTTTTGCACTTAGCAATATCAAGAGAATCCGCAAGACCTATGATGCCCAAGGAAAAGAGACTTCTGTATGGGCAACGCTACGCATAGCGTTTGTATACGGATATGTCTCACCTGCATTCTTCTTATTTGCTGATATGTGGAAGTGGCTGAAGCAAGGAACTGATAAAGCTAAGAAAGATGAGGGTGTGGTTTCCCCCTTCGCGGCAGAACCGGGCGTATTCATAAAATACAAAGACCTTAAAGGTTCATTTAATGATGATTTAGAATGCAGTCTTGGCTTATCAAGAGAGAAAGGCAAAAGATTCATACCTTTTGGCAAAGATTCAGCTAAGCTAGCCGCACTCCTTAATTACTCCTTAGATACATTAGAAGACTTAATCCTGACCTCTAACAATGATGCCTTAAAGCAATACCTACAGGAAATCCTAAACCATGTTAATAACCGCGCACCACCTATTGTAATAAGAGTATCCTCTGCGCTTCCTGTAGACTCAGCAAGATACTTCAATCAGCATAGGGTAGAAGTAATCTTAAATGAAAGATTTGCTAAAGAATTACTTAGTGCTTACGACACCTATCCTATAATCAGATACATGCTTGCTGAGCGTCTCTTCCATGAATTAGGCCACAGCAATTCCTGTAAGACGCCTATCGAAGAAAAACAAGAAGAAGCAGTACTTATTTTAAACGACGCCCTCCTACATTTCCTCGAAGCCAGCTCTATAGAAGACGGTAAAGTCATTGAGACCCAGGTAGTCAATTTCCTTCGTGCCGAACAACCTCCTTATTTATCCAAAGCCAATCTCGACTATTTTAGTTTTTTAACAAGTCTGATTCCTCTTTCTGATTCGGATCGGAAGAAGGCAATAGACCAATATCTTGAGCCAATATATAGATTATCCTGCTTCACAGACAGAGAGATAAATAAGATGTCTGCTGATGAGTTAGCAGACATAATTCGAAGAGTCATTGCTTTTTCTAACGGAGAAGGCCTGTCTCAGTTTGATCTGCAAGAGAAGTTCCTCCTTTATTCAGCAGCTCCTGGCACAGGCAAAAGTGAAGTTATGGAGGCTACTTTTGAAGGAAGGAAAGATAAAGATACTGGAAAGCATATACCAGGGAAATATGAGGATATGATTGATAAGCTTATCCTTTATCATACCAGAGACCCAAGAGTTGATAAAAAAGGCCTGTGCGAAAAAGATGGAGTTAAATATCATTTTCGTGACTTCAAGAGATTAAGAGAACTTAGTAAAGCCCATAATGTGGCTTTAACCTGGATAAATAAACAACACCAAGGCATGGCAACAAAAGATTTCCCAGAAGAGAGTGTAGTAATAAGAAATGTTAATGGAGCAGAAGCTTTGCAAGTGGGAGATAAAATAGTTGGAGTAGATAAAGACTCTAAGACAATAACCTTAAAGAGTGGTCAGCAAGAGACCCATTTTACTAAAGACCAAATAAATATACCTGCTGATAGGCCAGGGGTACTCCTGCCTGGAGATAAAGTTACAGCAGTAACCGGAGATACTGTGGAAGTAACACGTCCGATAAGAGGTTTATCTTCAGTCTTTAGAGGCAAAAAGCCAGTTATTTTGGAAGGTGGATATGGTTGGTTTGTAACTTTGAGAAAGGAGTATGCCTATAAAGGTATTCTTACTATTTTTATATCTCCTTTTACATCTGAAGGTTATAGAAGAAGAAAAGATGAAACCCGCTGGATTGATAGAGAGTTTAGAACGGTCAAAGAGAAAATGCTTGCTTATTTGGTACTTTATCAGATAACCAAACGCGAGCAAAGAGATGAAGGGATTGACTTGCGTGCAGAAGAAAATATACGTGCTGAAATAATCCGTTATGTACACAGGTTAGCACCTTCACTTGACTCAGTTGATTTTATGGAACATTTCTTTGGCCTTTTAGAAGTTTTTGATAAGTCTAAGGTAACCAAGGATATAAAATCATTATTGCGCAATACCGAGATAATTGAATCAGATGGTTTCTTACACGATCTGAATGTTCTGTTAAGGTTGTTTAAGAAGCCCGGAATTGACTCTAATGATAAAGATAAAATTGCTTTGGCTAAGGCAATGGCTTATGAAATAAGCCGGCGGATCAGTTCACGAGAAGGAGCAATAGCTTTCCTTCGTAATAAGCGAGAAGAGTTTGGAGAAGGTGGAACCGACCCGGAAAACGATAGATACAATCGTGTTCTGGAAGGGGTTGTGCAGATACTTAACAGAGGCGACTATGACCTTGAGATTGCTAATCCTTGGGCCTGGACTGCTAAGGCATTTAGAGACTTTATTAATAGAGTTACTGAGCAGTTTTCTTATGCCTTCTTCGCTCATCAAGTCAAGGCTATGCGTGATGCTGCCAGGAATTGCGATTTAAAGATGTTTCCTCAACCAAGGCAAAATACTCAGCGGTTTTCTACTTTCGCTCCACGTCCGGATATATACATAAGACATAAAGACCTCAAGGACGCCTTTAATGATAATTTAGAATGCAGTCTTGATTTATCTAAACCTCAAGGTCAAAGATTCTCAAGCAAGGGTCAGTCTTCAGTGGCCTTTGCAAGGTTATTAAATAATGCCTTGGATTCTTTAGGGCAATTAGTAGCCCATAATCCAGAGCTTGATGCTTACTTTAAGGAACTTTTACAATCACCTGATAATAGAGCACCGCCGAAAGGTACAATTAAAGGTATAAGAATCAGAGTTAACTCGAACCTTCCTGCTGATGCAGTCAGATACTACAATAGAGAAGCACAGGAAGTTGAATTTATCTTCAATGAAAGATTTATTAAGGAACTTCTTTCAGCCTATGATACCTATCCTATCACAAGATTCATTCTTGCTGAACGCCTCTTCCATGAATTAGGCCATACCAATACAAATCAAGATATCTCCAAAGAACGAGAAGAAGAAGCCTTGCTTATCTTGAGCGATGCTCAGCTACGCTATTTTTATTTAAAGACCTTAGAAAAAGGTGAATCTATAGAGGCTCAAATACTCAATGTTATCAGAACAAAAATTGAGTATTTGCAGACCAGGAATATTAAATACTTTGGACTCTTGAATGAAATTTTTCTTCTTAGTAACCAGTTAAGAATAGAAAGAATAAATGCTTACCTCAACCAGATCTATCACCTATCTGCTTTGAACGATAAGGAGATAGAATCTATGCCTCCCGGAGAATTGGCTAGAATTATAGAGTCCCATGATTTATCCATACCGATATTCCACTTTTTAAATAAATTTGTGTTATTTTCTGCTGCTCCTGGTTCTGGTAAGGGTAGTGTAGAAAAGATGCTCTTTACAGGCGAAATTGCACTTTATTCACATATAACCGATAAATGCACCCTATTTCATACCCGAGCAATAAGATTAGATAAAGGAGAAAAAAATGGTGTTCAATATTATTTTGTTACTGAAGAGCAATTGCTCAAATTGAATAAAAAAGGATTAGTAGAGATTGTCTGGGTTAATCATCAGCTTCAAGGTTTAGCTAAAGAGAATTTTAGAATGAATTTGACTATCAATAAGGCCGATCTTAAACCTGGCAGGCTTTCAGTTGTTTTTACTAGTGATCCACAAAAAGCACAGAAAGAGGATTATATTTTATGTCCTGAAGGTGAAGAAGACCAAATAATAAGTGAAAACAGAGAGTATATAAAAGTAAGTCGCTTAATAAAAGGCATGGATTTTGTCAGTAGAAATAAAAAATGCGTAAGGTTAGAAGGTGGATATGGTTGGTTTCTGAGATTGAAATCAAGATATCCGGATATTTTGACAATTTTTATTTCACCCTTTAAGCAAGATGAGATCATTTTCAGAGCTAAAAACACAAAATGGATAGATAAGAGATTTTCTACACCTGTAGAACGACTTATTGCGCATAAGAAGTTAGCAGACATAAGGGTACGGTTAAGAAAAGAGAAGATTGATGTGGTCAGAGATAAAGATATAAAGAAAGAAGTGGAGTCAGCAAGATTAGAAGATACAAACTTTGGAAAACCTCTGCAGACAGCTATAGTAAATGCTGAGATAATTGAATCCGATGATTTTAAGAAAGACATAAATGAGTTATTGAAATTATTTGAAAAAAAAGGACTTACTGCGAAGGAAGACTTTGCCATCGCGAAGACTCTTGCTTATGAAGTTAATGGGCGTTTGGTGATTGATAGAGGGCCAAAACAATTTAGTCGCCAGAAGCCCACCGGACCTGTATCAGGAGAGTCAAGTTATGAGAGGTATAATAGGGTATTAGAGGGCGTAGTGCAGATAATGCATAGAGGGGAATATGATGTGATTATTTTAAATCCTTTTGCTTATACCGAGGAAAAACAAATTAAGATTTTAATTGATAGTTCAGATAAATTTAGTCGTGCCTTCTTTATCCATCAAGTCAAGGCTATGCGTGATGCTGCCAGGAATTGCGATTTAAAGATGTTTGCTTTAGGCAGTAATGATTTCAACCACACCAAAGAATTTAGAAACTTGCTAGCTTATTTCGGCAATAATTCTAAAAGATTAATTAAACAGTTATATGCCTGGCAGAAGGAATATAGGGAATTATTAGGAGAAGAGATTTCTATAGACAAATTATTAAAGAGAGAATTTTTCCTGGTTACCGATGAAAATGGTAAGTACACCGGCAAAATTAGACCACGTGATTTATGTCATAAAGATGGAACCTGGCATAGAAGTGTTTCGATTCTAGCTGTAGACAAGGAAGGCAGGCTCTTAAGACAGCAACGTTCATTTAATAAAGATAGATTTCCTGATGCATTTGATATTTCTGTTGGAGGACATCAGGGTTTAGAAGAGGTTACACAAGTTGCAGCCATAAAAGAATTAGAGGAAGAGATTTTTAGCGAAAAATATAAGGTTGATAAAACTAGATTAATTCAGGTTACTCAAGAGGCAGAAATTAGACATCAATGGGTGTATCCAGACGCGCAAGATAATGAATGGACCACCATTTTTATTTATTTTATTCTCGATGAAGAGAAAGAAAAGATTAGCTATCAGATAAATGAAGTAGAACCTTCTGGTTGTAAATGGGTTGATTTTGAAGAAGAAAAGGCAAGATATCAAGAAAATCCTAAACAATATGCTGCTGGCTTTAGGAGAATATTTACCAACGAATCGTTATATTCTAAGATTTTGTCTATGGTGAGATTATATGCAGATTTTACCCCCTCAGGCATTACAAAAGAGGAAATTGGCACTTTTGAAGAAAATAAAACTCTAACTGAATTATTAGAAAAATTTACATCTAATGTACCTGCTTTAATAAAGGTAATCCAAGAAAGGATTAATTCCCAGAAAAACACAGTTTCTTCTAAAGAATCCTCTTTATTTAAAATTACTCCCGAGAGCCCTCTTATTATCCAGGAGGAAGATGGGGCAATTAAGATAACCTATGAGGATTTACAGAATCTAAAGGAAGTTCTGCCCAAGGTTCTTAAAGAATATGATGCGCGCGGTAATGATGAATTTTTCAGTCCTGAAATTCTGGTTTTATTAGGTTTGGGTTTAGGCACAGCAACTTTTAATTCCCACCATGGTAAGGAGTCTTTACAACCAGGTGATGTCTTTTTGGTTAGTGGAGATAATGGTCCTACGACGCCAAAGATGTGTAAGTACCTTTCTTTAGGTCTAAGAGTAACAGGGGTAAATGTTGTGGATTTGGGTGTTCGCGTAAGTGGTCAGCTTTACAGTTCTATATTTAGGTTAGGTGCTCAAGGAGGACTTTATATTACCCGCTCCCATGTTGAGGTAGGCGTAAATGGATTTAAGCCCGTTGTAGGAAAAACCACCCTTTATGGTGAGATGATTAAGCAAATAGGTCAACAGATTGAGGAAGGCTTAAGGGTTATGCCTGAAAGTGATTGGGGCAATACCATTACCAATATAACCAAACTAACCACAGCTATATATCAAGCAGGATTACAACAAGAGTTTGCTGATTTAATAAATATCCTTAAAGACACATCTCTTAAGATTGCTGTTGATTTTGGTGGTGGTTCAGCCACAGGGTATGTGGAATTTGTCAAGCAAATGTTGGGTGATAAATTGGTTAAGGTTTTTCGCCAGAAATCTGACCCTTATTGTACAAAGGGTCTACCTGACCCTTCAAGAGCTGATGATAAATGTTTAGGTCACCCTGAATCTTCTGGAGAGGAAAGTATAATTGAGTGGTCAAAGAAGCATCCTGGTGTAGTTATTTTCTGTTTTGACCTAGATACCGATAGATGCGGTATTGTTATCAGTGGGAGGCTCTATAAGGGAGATCTCCTGTTTTACCCTGTTATTGAATACATCCTTAACCTTTCGGCCTATAAAGAGCATCATAAAGAATTCTACTATGATGCAAGGATGAATCCTGCTATCAGAGAGTTAATTGAGCATTTTGGAGGTGTTGCCAAAATACATCCTAAGGGCCACTCTAAGGTTAAAGCCACGGTTGAGAAATCTATGCGAGAGCTTAGCCAAGGCCAAGGTTTTGATTCAGTTGAAGAATTTGTTAGTTCAACCGCTTTTAAGAACTTTCAGATGGAATATTCTCTGCACCCATTCATTACTATCGACACAGGTACCTGTATTGATGATGCTTTAAGATTTATGTTTGCCTGGCTAGATGTCTTTATTCAGATAATAACAGAACATAAAAAACCGGATTGGTTATTAGAAGACTATTTGAGTTATCTAAAAGAGGATAACATCATCACCAGGTGGTTTTCTCTCAGTGAACAACGCACCCCAATGCAGGAGGAATACAAGAAGGTTCTTATGAACCAGATGAAGGATGTGGTGGTAAACGCATTTGAAGAAAGGGATGATTTTGAATATGTATTCTGGCAAGAGTTTAAGAAGAGTTCCAAACCATTTACCTTGCTTGATATCGAAGGCGTTTATTATTTTGTAACACCTTTAGGAATATTCTATTGGGGTTGGTCAAATACTTCACCCAAGGTTGCCTTTGGCGCACATGCTCAAGATAAAGATAATCTTATCAAACTCACCCGCATAATGCTGGCAATTTTCTATCACTTAAGAGATGCAAAAGAGAATTTAGAGGAGACATCGCAACACATTCAGGATAAGGAAACAAAACCTCTTCTCGAACTCTTAGGCAAACAAGATAATATCCGAATAGAAGAGTCAATAAAGGAAGAGCATTCTTCAGTTGATAAGGCATTAGAACAATTAAAGATTCAGTGTTTAATGAATTTTAGAAAGGAGCTAAGAGACTCTGCCCGTTCCAAGACAGGCCTGCCTTTGACGAAAGAGCAGGCCAAAAAAGATCCAACTACAATTACCCTTAAGAATAAGAAAGTGGTAGGCACGGGCTGGTTGCCGGATCCAGATGATAAACGAGATTACACACCCGAGCATG
>JADHWR010000069.1 GCA_016783355.1 Candidatus Omnitrophota bacterium
TAAAAGGCGATACAGCAGGAGGAGTCTTTGAGGTTTGTGCAAAAGGGGTGTTGCCTGGATTGGGCAGCTATACCCAATCTACGCAGCGCCTGGATGCGTGCTTGGCATTAGCTGCAATGTCTATTCCCGGCGTGAAAGGCGTTGAGATTGGTCTGGGTTTTGGCTATGCGGATAGACTTGGTTCAACTGTTCATGATGCAATATATTACTCAGAGTCTAAAAGCCTGCCTGGCGGCAGGCAGGGGTATTGGCGTAAAACAAATAATGCTGGCGGGATTGAGGGCGGTATAAGTAATGGTGAGGATATTCTCGTGCGCGCTTGTCTTAAGCCAATTTCTACATTAAAAAGACCTCTTGATTCTGTTGATATCTTAACAAGAAAATCAGCCAAGGCAGCTGTTGAGCGTTCAGATGTCTGCGTGGTGGAAGCAGCAGGTGTGGTAGGAGAGGCGGTTGTTGCCTTTGAATTAACAAAGGCATTCCTGGAGAAATTTGGCAGCGACTCTCTTTTGGATATAAAAAAGAGTTATCAGAATTATCTTAAAAGAATTATGTGAGAAAATCACCTTCTTTGCGTCTATTAGTAGTAGGGGAGGTGATTGTGCGGCTAAATGAATAATCTTTATCTTGTTGGCTTTATGGCAACAGGCAAATCGGTTGTTGGCAGGCATCTTTCTACAAAATTGGGCTGGCAATTTTGCGATTTAGACGAGCTTATTGAAAAGAAAGAGAAGAGGAAGATTGCGCAAATCTTTAGCGAAAGCAATGAGGAGTATTTTAGAGAGATAGAGAAAAGGGAACTTTTTGAGATTTCCCAGCAAAAGAATTTTGTTGTTGCCTGCGGCGGAGGGATAGTTTTGAACCCAGACAATGTAAGGGATATGAAAGCAACGGGTGTGGTGATTTGTCTTTCGACAAAGCCAGAAGTCATTCTTAGGCGCAGTCTTGGTTTGACACACCGGCCTTTGTTAAATGTGGATCAGCCAGAGAGGAAAATCAAGGAGTTATTAAAGTTAAGAGCACCGTTTTATGCAGAGGCAGATTATAGCATTGATACCTCAGACTTAAGTATTAATCAAGTAGTAGAAAAAATATTGGATTATGTTAAGTCAAAAGATTAAGAATTGGATAAGGTTAATTTTGGTTCCTGAAATTGGCCCAATAAGAGGCAAGAGATTGATTGAGCGGTTTCACTCGCCAGATAAAATCTTAGGGGCAAAAGAGGAAGAACTATTAAAGGTTGAGGGTATAAATAGGAATTTCGCCAGAGCAATTCTTGCGCAAAATAAAGAGGAAGAACTAAGGCAACAATTAGAGCTTATCGAAAAATATCAGGTGAAGCTCATACCTTTAGATGCCTCCGACTATCCCATTTGGCTTAAATCAATATATGATCCCCCATTGGTTTTATTTGTGCGCGGTGAATTTAAAGAGGACGATGAGGTAGCGATTGCTGTTGTGGGCACACGTAGAGCCTCTTGCTATGGAGTAAATATGACACAGAGATTAAGTGCTCAGTTGGTGCAAACCGGTTTTACGATAGTCAGTGGTGGAGCGCGGGGAATTGATACAGCCAGCCACACAACTGCCTTGAGATTAAAGGGCAGGACATTATGTGTTTTGGGTTGTGGTGCTGACATTGCTTACCCTGCCGAGAATAAAAGATTATTCGATGAAATTATTAAAAATGGTGCTTTGATCTCAGAATATCCCTTAGGAAGCATGCCGCAGCGACAGAATTTTCCATCCCGCAATCGTATTATTAGCGGTCTTTGTTTAGGGGTAGTTGTGATTGAGGCGCCGCTAAGAAGCGGTGCATTGATTACCGCCTCCTGCGCACTTGAGCAGGGCAGGGAGGTCTTTAGCCTTCCGGGTGAGGCAAATACTTTCAGAGCAAAGGGGACACATCAATTATTAAGAGAAGGGGCAAAGTTGGTAGAAAATGTTGATGATATAATTGAGGAGTTAGCACCTCTTCTAAAAAATAGATTAAAAAGGAATGACCAAGTCGTTAGTTATTGTTGAATCGCCAACTAAAGCAAGGACAATTAGCAAAATCCTGGGTGATGTCTCTGTTTTTTCTTCGATGGGTCATCTTGTTGACTTACCAAAAAAGAAATTGGGAATAGATTTAGAGAAGAGCTTTGCTCCGGAGTATATTATTATTCCCGGCAGGCAAAAGATATTAACTCTCTTAAAAAAGGAATTACGTGGTAAAGATAAGGTTTATATTGCTACTGATCCTGACCGGGAAGGAGAGGCGATTGGCTGGCAGATTAAAGAGAGATTAACCAAGACGAGAAAAGAGTTTTTGCGGGTAGTCTTTCACGAGATTACGCCCGAGGCAATTAAGGAGGCATTTGCCCATCCACGCGATTTTGATTTAAGGATGATTGAGGCACAGGCAGCACGCCGAATTCTTGACCGAATTGTTGGTTATTTTCTTAGCCCTCTTCTTTGGCGAAAGATTAGCCGCGGCTTAAGTGCAGGTCGGGTTCAGTCTGTTGCGCTTCGCATTATTGTTGAGCGCGAGCGGCAGATCCAGGTATTTGTGCCGCAAGAATACTGGGAGATTGAGACAGAACTTTGCAAATCGCAGAGCGCTAATCGCTCATCGTTTAGGGCAAAGCTGGAAAAGATAGAAGGCAAGAAGGCAGAGGTAAAAAATAAACAGGAGGCTGATAAATTAATTGAGGACATAAGGGATAAGATATTTATTGTAACGGATATAAAGAAAAAAGAAAAGAGGCGCTTTGCCTTCCCTCCGTTTATTACAAGCACACTTCAACAGGAGGCATTTAATAAATTAAAATTCAGCAGTTCTCAAACAATGATTCTCGCCCAGCAATTATACGAAGGAGTTGATATCGGGGGCGATTCGCCGATTGGACTAATAACCTATATGCGTACAGATTCAGTTCGTATTGCTGCCCAGGCCCAGAAAGAGGTGCGTGATTATATATTAAATAATTTTGGGAAAGATTATTTACCGCCCAATCCCAATATCTACAAGAGCAAGAAACATACGCAGCAGGCACATGAGGCAATCAGACCAACAAATGTTAAACTTAACCCTTTGAGTCTGAAAGAGAAATTGAACCGTAACCAGCATAAGCTATACGAACTTATTTATAATCGCTTTGTTGCCTCGGCGATGAAGCCTGCACAATTTTGCCTAACGGCAGTAAGCATTGAAGCAGCTAAATATTTATTCTTGGCCAGAGGGACAGAGATAATCTTTGACGGGTTTATGCGCATTTATAATAAAAATGATGATCAGGAAAAGCAGAAGTTACTGCCTCCTTTAGAAAAGGGCGAGAGGCTTTCTCTGCTGCAATTAATACCCAGTCAGCACTTTACTAAGCCGCCGGCACGGTATTCAGAAGCTTCCTTAATCAAGACCCTTGAAGAGGAAGGCATTGGTCGTCCTTCTACTTATACGAGCATAATTCAAACCCTTCTTAAACGTATTTATACCCGCAGAATTAAGGGTTATTTTTATCCTACAGAACTGGGATTTAAAGTCTGCGATTTACTTGTTGAATATTTTCCCAGGATTATGAATCTAAAATTTACGGCTCAGATGGAAGAAGAACTGGACGAAATCGAAGAAGGTGTTTTCGACCGTTTAAAGGTATTAAATGATTTCTACTCTTCCTTTGAATCACATTTAGCGTTTGCACAGAAAAACATCAAGAAGGAATTAGTGATTACAGATGAGATTTGTGAGAAATGCGGCAAACCGATGGTTATACGCTGGGGTCGCAGAGGAAAGTTTTTAAGCTGTTCGGGTTTTCCTCAATGTAAGTATGCCCGTTCAATAACTACAGGAGTAAAATGCCCACAACCAGACTGCAATGGAGAACTGATTGAGCGCCGTTCCAGAAGAGGAGCATTCTATGGCTGTTCCAATTTCCCTCGTTGCCGCTATACCGTCAGGACATTACCCGAAGAAGAAGAGCCTTAATTCATCAATCAAATGATAGGGTGAGGAAACCTTCTAAATATATTGAAGGACAACTAAAAAGTTATTTTGAGGCGAAGGAGAAGACGTGGAAAATTACGCTGACCTCTTTTGCTTGGGTTACCTTTTGCTTTACCCGGGTTAAATTTAAAAGTGTACTTTTTTAGAAAAGAATGTCTGCCAAGTTCAAATTTAGTTTAGTTATTACAACTTTACTGTTTTTATTCTCTTTTCAGGCGCAACCTCTTCAGGGAGCTGAATATCAACAACAAGTAGAGAAATTCCTTAGATGGATATCAGAAAATAGCGATTCCCAAACAGGACTACCCTATAGTCATGTTGGCGATGAAAGATTTGAAAAATGGACGATTACCTATGATGCTGCAGTAGTCTCTTTAGCCTATATTGCTGCTGGTCGGATACAACGAGCAAAAAGAATAATTGATTTTTACAGAAACAACGAAAATGTTTGGAGATTAGGAGGATTAATCGGAGCAGTTGATGCCTCCAACCCTGCTGGCGCAGGAGAAAGCTGGCTGGTGTGGAGCGGTGAAAATCTATGGATGGGTATTGCTTCTTTCCATCTATACAAAGCAACAGGCCAAAAAGAATACTTAGAATTTGCTAAGAGATTAGCAGACTTTGCTCTTTCTCTACAAAATGAGGATAAAACAAATATAAATTATGGAGGTATTCCTCTGGGACCAAGAAGCGGACCCAATGTAGTGGGGGACCAGCATCTAAATTATGATGTGAATCAGCCAGGATTTGAGGAGGTATTTGCTACAGAGCACAATATTGATGCCTATGCTTTATTTAATCTGCTTTATCAGGAGACAAAAGAGATTAAGCTTAAAGAGGCAAAGGAGAAAATATTACTTTGGCTTAAAAGGATGGCTTATAATCCAAGGGAACATAGGTTTAATCGTGGATGCAGAAGGGAAGTTGATACGGCAGTTGCTACGGATGTCCATTCCTGGGGTATTTCTGCTTTAGGTATAGATGTTTTGGATAAGATTGAGCTGGGTTTGACGGAGAGAATGATAAAATTTGTAGAAGAAAATTGCCAGGTTAATGTTGTTTATGTCAAACCAAATGGAAAAAAGGTTATAATAGAAGGGGTTGATTTTGTCGACCAAAAGACAGCTAAAGGATTAGGGCGAGGGCCAATGGTTTCGCCGGAATGGACATTCCAACTAATCAATGCATACAAGAGGTTATCCAATGATTTTGCTAAGCGTGGCGAACAAGAGAAGACAAATAGATATAACCAGAAGAGACTTAGACTAATAGAGAATATGTTGAGTCTGGCCATTGAAGATGGTAGCGGACTAGCCTATCCTTATGCTACTCTTGCCGATGCGCCGATTGGACATGGATACAATACACCAGCTAATGGGAATTTGAGCACAATAGGGGTAGCCTATGCAATTTTGAGTCTGTTAAAATACGACCCCTTAGTTTTTAAAGAATTTAGTGAATAAAAGAGTCAGGACTGAATCCCTCAAAATCTACTTGACATTGATGATTTTTTTCCAGTAAACTTATATGTAATCGGTAAAATTTATAAATTATGTCTAATAAGGTAGAAAAAAATGTACAAAAATGAGATATTGTGGAAATGGTTGGTGAAGAACGATGCAGCGCTATATTGAGAAGTTCTTAAGATACTTAGAGATTGAGAAGAATTATTCTGCCTGCACCGTTCTTAGTTATAAAGAGGACCTGTTTGATTTTAAGAATTTCTTAAGCCCCGTTCGAAGTAATCCCGCCCTTAGGCGGGATGCCGCATCTTTGACGGGGACTTCAAATGCGGTAAAGGCGAGCCCATTAGAATCTGTTGATTATCTTACTTTAAGGAAATACCTCGTCAATTTGAAAGAAAGGGGTCTTTTGGCTTCAACAATTTCCCGGCATATTTCTTGTCTGCGTTCATTTTTCAGATTCTTATGCCGCGAT
>JADHWR010000070.1 GCA_016783355.1 Candidatus Omnitrophota bacterium
CTTTTTGTTGCCACTGGGGGTGGTCTTTTTTTATAAGATTCATAAGATACTCTTCTGCCTTTGCATGCATTAACGCATGTTCTTCATGTATCATTCTTCCACAAATTTGACATTTGTATTGCCGGGGTTCTGTTTTTTTCTGTTCTTCAGCGCGAAGTTGTGCATTAGCGCATTTATTACAAATTTCAGGATTCTGACCCGAAGGCCTAATTTTAAGGAACAATCTCCCTATGACACTTAAAACCCCACCCAAAGGAACCTTGCAAATTTTGCATCTTCGCATCTGTATCTCCTTTCAACGAATTAAAACATTCTCGCTATCCCTAAAACGCCGCAAACTATGTAATCATCATCCACAATCGGGCTAGCTTTGATATCATTATCTAATTTCTCAAAATCAATAATTCCCACCATGATCCAATCTTCTGACAGTCCGAGATTAAGGTTTAAATTTAGAAAATAATTTGTTGCTGCATTGGGAAAGTATGCATTGCGTCCTGTGCGCACCTCTGTAGTTTTGACGCCATAATAGTAATCTACCATATTTTCGCTTTGCCATTTTACGCCTATGCTCGGCGTGATTAAAAAATAATCATGCTTATAATCTTTGCATAAACTAAAGCTTACTTCCTGCCCTTCATTCTCTGAAAGCAGGTCCGCGACAACACTCGTTTTAATATAAAAACTATCTAAAGAAGGAAGATTTAATTTTAACTGCACCCCTCCATCCAGAGAATATTTGCGGTCCCCCATGCCATTAAGAGAAGCCTCCTCGTTAGCATCGTATCCCATAAGACGCGGAGCGATAAAAAAATCTACACGAAAATTAACTTCTTCAGCAATAATATACCCTACCTTCAGTCCTTCAATAAAAAATTTATCATAGCGCAAAGAAGCAATGGGAATTGGTAGAACCTGTGTATCTACATCTTTATACGGGCTGCCCGCTGTAAAAACACCTAACCCGAGTATATTCGGAGATTGCTTATCGCCGTTTTTATCTGCATATGCCGAACAAGTAAACCCCGTTAGAGAATTCTCTCTAACGGTTTCCGCTGACGGTGGCATTAGACCACCGTCAGCGTCTATATCTTCGCTACCACCGACTTTGTCGGTGGCTTTCTCTAACGGGGTAAAAATAAGCAAAAGAATTACTAATGGAAAACAACCCCACGGGCATGCCCGTGGTACCTTTATTGACCCCGACAGCAATAGCTTCCCCCATCCAGTGACATCCCGCCGAGTGAGCTCTTTCTTCGCATTCATCCTAAGGGCTTTAGGCCGTGGTCTTCTGCGAAGGCGGGATAAAGCTTTTTTCATTAACATATCCCTTTCTTATCCACCAAAGCCAAAGACAAAAATTCTTATGGCTTTGGTTGCTGTCACTGAATGGCAAGCCCGGGGAGTTCCATTAATTAGCCGTATTGGGCTTAACCTTATTGGTGGTTTCCATCACGCAGAAGATTTATACGATGTAATTGTAATCACCCTTCCTTTGTTGATCATATCCTTTATCTTTTGCTTAAGCCACTGCTTAAATAAATTGCGCGTAAACGGGATTAATCCCATAAAGCCAATCAGGTCAGTTATAAGGCCAGGGGTTAAAAGCAATATGCCACTGCATAAAATCAAAACACCATCAAGTAATCTATCTGTAGGCATCTTGCCTTGATTGATATCGTCCTGTATTTTGTGTAATGTAAGTAGTCCTTGTAACTTCGCTAGATATGCCCCAGTTATCCCCGTAATAATTACAATTGCCAGTGTATAGCCGACTCCTAAATATTGCCCAACCTTTATTAAAAGGGCCAGCTCTATAATCGGGACCGTGGTAAAAAGTAGAATCAGGTATGCTAACATATCTTCTGGTATATTAGTAGGGACACCCTTGTATTCAGCTCAAAACCTGCCTGTCCCTGCCAGCCGGCAGGCTGGGGCAGACAGGAGATGTTCCTCTATTTTGTTGTTTGTTTACGATTAGTCAAGTCAAGGATATAGCTACCTGTTCCTAAAGGATTGCCATCAAGATCTTTGATTATCCATCCTGTGATAAGTATAGGAAAAACCGTGCTATCCTTTTTCATGTATTCCTTTTCAAAGTGCACATAAGGCTCTTCTAATGCTAGGGATACAAATTCTTCTTCAGTGTCATGCCACTTCTCAGGCGTGATTTCTCGGTAAGTTAGATTCCGGAGCTCTTTTAAGCTGTAACCAAGCATATTTTGGTACACCTGGTTAGCATAAAGGATGTTACCTTCCATTGTTGTCATCACAACGCCACCGGGAACCCTCTCAGATAGAGCATTATATTGGTCGATATATAACTGATTAGTGCGTTTTGTTTCTGCAACTAATGCTTGCAGAACCCTAATTTCTTTGATCTCTTCAGGAAGTGGACTAGTCGCCTCAGCAAAAACAGAGAAGCAAACCGCGCAAAAAATTAAAATTAAGAAAATAAATATTTTCCTCATATTTCCTCCCCGGCTATTTTTTAAATTCGCGCTTACGCTTCCCTTTTCTTGGGTTTCGGCTCGCCTTGGCAGTCACAGCGATTACAGGTTGCTAATTCCTCCTTATGAGTAGGCACTCAAGTATAGTCAGTGAGAAAACCCTCTGAAGCCAAACTCGCTAAGCATTTGGCGAAGGGGGCTAACTTTAGGTACCCCATGGGTTAAAGCCAGGCGGGGTTCCATTTTGATAAATTGCAGGCATTGCTTAATCCATAAATTTTAATGCTTCCTGCATCAAGGGGATAATAGATTCCACTTCCTTTTTGGTCAGTCTACCCAACTTTACAAATCTGATGCTACCCTCGGTACTTTTATTTTCTCTGCTAATTTGTAGTTTTTTCGCCCCCTTATCGTAGGAAAAAACACTCACCGTTAAACGTTCCCAATCGGATTCATAGGTTTCGGAAAACAGGCATTTATCTAAATCAGGCTCATAGGGCATATTAATCCTCCTCTTTTTAAAAGGTTTAAAGTCATATCTTTATCGCCTACAAGTAAATGATACTACAATAGATATTATTTTCAAGAAAAAACGTAAAACCAGTTAGGGGTTTTATTTCTAACGGGGTAAATTGCGCGAGTTCCTACCTAAAGCGCACAAAAATCCTTCCAAAATTCTTACCGTCTTTTTCTAAGCGATGGTAGAGTTTTTTTATCCGTTTCTGCTCAAGAAAGCGCAGGACGTGTTTTTTTAGTTGTCCGCTTCCTTTGCCGGGGATAATTTCTACCAGGGGGATCCCTTTTTGTATAGCTTCTTCAATAATGCGATTAAGCTCTATTTTGATAGCCTGTCCTTTATTGTAAATATTATGTAAATCCAGTTTCAATTTAGTCATATCTGCTTTTTTTGTTTCCTGTAGGGATTATTGAGAGGGCTTCCCAAGTAAGGAATCGGTTATTCCTTTGATAAGATCAACTACCTTGGCTTCAAATTTATACATTGGATTTTTAAGCGTGCCGCTGATTTTTATTACACCAAATCTTCCTGCTTCACCGATTATTGCTGTGGCAATGGTTTTGAATATATCTTTTTCCGAAGTTTCCTCTTCTTGTACTTGTGCTTCAAGAGAGCTATTAATAGAACCATCGAAACCGATCTTAACCGGGCCGGTAAGATTAGCAAGGTTGCTTTTTAAGGTTAAATTATCCGTAAAGATATACTTATTCTGGATAACAAATTCGCAGTAGCCTTCACGGAAAACAATATTGGCAAAATTCTTTTTAAAAAGTAATTCTCCCAGGCCTTTAAATACATTTAATTGCCAGAGTTTGCCTTCGCTAATGAGAATACTCCCCTCTCCTTCCAGCTTAGAGAGGTTATTAACTAAGCCATTGATTTTGGCTTGGGCTTGAATTGTGCCTGAGATATCCTTTTCTTTTGCCGCTGTATCTAGCTTAAGCTTCTCAATTTTGACATTTTTGATATCTGCTTTTACCCAAAAGGGCAGTTCTTTATAATTTAGATTCATCTTTACGTTCGCCTCGATTGTACCGCCATATAGAGATAGCTGCATGAAGGGGACTTGGGCAAGACCATCAGCCTGCGTATAATTTAGAAGAAACCCTTTGGATTTCAAACCATAAGCAGATAGGGACGGGCTGGAGAGCCCTGCTTGAATTATACAGGATTTAATATTGTTTATATTGCCGTCTACTTTGACTTTTGCCTGCATTATGCCTGCGAGCTTAATCTGTTCCCACTGCTTTTTAAGCTTCGTTAAGGGTTCATTAATATCACTGAGGTCAACATTTAATCCCGCGCTTATCTCTGCCTGCAGGCGGGGAGGTTTTTTCATATCGATATTGCCTTGAAGTGAAAATTCAGAATTAAACCATTTGCCGGAGAGTCCAGATATATTAATCGACCGATTATTGAGCACAAAATTAGATTGCAAGAAGAGGTCATTTGATGATAGCTCCATTTGGATTTTAGGGGATTGGAAGTTAGTTAGTCTGCCCTCTGCTTTATAGGGAATCCCCCGGAATTTAAAATTTAGTTCCGGCCAATTGAGTGTATTCCCGGTGAATTTAAATTGACCGGCAATATCCTCAAAAGGAGCATCGATCTTCTCAAGCTTTACTATTGCGTTATGGATATCCAGATACCCGCTTATCTTGGGCGTTTCAGCTGCAGGAAGCTTAGTCTGTATGGTAAGGGATAATTTGCCTTCTCCCTTGACCGCGGCGGGAAAAGAAAATTTAAATTTATCCTTTAATATTTTCTGAATAGAATTCAGATCCAAGGCAGATTCAATATTGATATTGAGTAGCGGGTTGTTAAAATCGGTAAGATTGCCTTTGGCTTCCAATGCCATCCCTAAGACCTTGGCGCTTAGTTTATCTGAAGTAAGCCCGGAATTATTGAATTCCACTTCGCCGCTGATATCGACTACCCGATCAACAAATTTCAGGCCAGAAATATCCAATTTGGCAATGTTCGCATTGCCAGAATAGCTGATCAGCTGTTTATTTTTTAGGTTGTATTTAAGATTGGCTTCTATACTTGAGTTTAGTTTAATTAAGGTATCACCCTTAGAAAGATTAATGCCTCTATTTTGGGATTCTAAATCAGCCTGAAGAATACCATCTTTAAGATCGAGGTTTATTAAGGCATCGATTATGCCTTTGGGATGATAAAGCTGGAAATTCTGATAATAGTTTGAAAATTCCTGAAGAGAAAAATCCTTAATTGTAATTTTAGCGGTTAATTTCTTTTCTGGTATCCTGAACTCGCCTGAAGCGTTTATCTTTATGCGTGGATTAGCCGGGATTTCAGATGTGAGGTTGAACTTTACACTCGCCGGTAAAGATAGCGACATAGCTAGATCCAAATTATCCACAGTTTTATTAAATGGGTCAGGCAAGGCGTTGTCTTGAAAGTCAATGCGGGCACCGGTTATACTAACTTTATAAATAAGTAGATTGAGTTTGCGGCCCCTTTCTTTAGCACCCGTTTTAGGCAATAGTTCCAAGAGATTGAGTGTATTATCGGGCTTGCGCTCTAAAAATAAAACCGGAGATTTAAGTCTTACGGTAGGAATAATAATTTGTTTTCTAAAAATAGGAAGAACGAGAAATGTGCAGGAGCCTTCTTTCAGGCTGATAATCTGTTTTGCCCGATCATAAATAACCAGGTCTCTTAGTACTATTCCTTTAAATATATTGAATTGCAGTGATTCAAGAGTAATTTCTTTTTGTATCTCTTTTTCTATTCTTTGAATAATCAAGGATTTGATTTTTATGGGCAGGATCGATTTGTTTAAATAAATTATGACTGCAGAAATGATGAAGACGATGGTGAGGAAAATAATAAAAAGCTTTTTCCTCATTGCTTTTGTCCGACTTTATTTATTTTTATACCCTTACTTGTTAAGTAGACA
>JADHWR010000071.1 GCA_016783355.1 Candidatus Omnitrophota bacterium
ACTAAGTATTGCATAAGGCGTACTCCTTTCTCGTTAGGGCAACTGCTAATTGCCCGGGGTTGATAAATTTTACAAGAGAAGGATACGCCTTTTTATTATGATTTCAAAGAGAATTTACACACAATTGAGTATACTACCACCTCGACCTGAGTTCTTGAAAAATGGGGGATTTATGATATACTTATATTAGAAGGAGTTGGATAGGAAACGATAAAGGCAAACCGCTTGAAAGGGTGGGGCGCAAAACTAACAGGCCTAAAGCTTGAAAAAAGCTAGGGTAGCTGGGTTGCCGAAAGCCATCATATAGAACCTATTCTACCGAGCGGAGAATAGGTTTTTTATTTGTATATATATGATGGGATATAAAAAAAGAGGCATAAAACTTAAGACTTTCTTATTTTTATGCTTGTTAATTTTTTTATTCCCTCATAAAGCATTCTCCCAAGAAGACAAAAATTTATATTTTCAGGGGCTCCGAGCCGCACGCAGCGGCGAGAGAGATTTTGCATTTATGTATTTTCACACACTGGTAAGGGATTTCCCTGAATCCGAATATTCTAAGGAGGCTTTATTTGCTGCCGGAGAATATTATTTTTCACTTGGCGATTATTACGATGCTGGCCGAATGTTTAGTCGAATCATTGATGATTATCCGGAATCCTTAGCTAAACTTTTTGCTACTGCTTATCTTTTAAAAATTGCTAAAAACGAACAGAAAGAAAGTGTGGTAGAAAAATTAAAAAAAGACTTAATCGCCTTACAACAAGTGAGTCTTTTATTCAGAGATTTTAAAGAGCTAAGATATTTATCACCTCTGCGTAAGTCCTATAAAGCTCTATATTTTATCAATAAGATCAAAATCTTAATCGATGAAAAAATATTCGCCGAAATCGATTTCTAGGTTTCTCTTTTCTGTCTTCCTTACCTTTTTAACCTTCACCTCAATAATCATAATTGCTTCCTTTTTTTTGAATAATTTCTTGGCAGCACAGAAAAATACAATAGAACAAAATTTAAGTCATTTTATTAACCAGAAGATTTCTATCGAAGGTACCCTTTTTCTGCCTCCTCACTTTATTATTCTTAAAAATGTTGCTATCAGCGAAACTAACCAATCAGTAGAAAGGCAGCCGGTTTTTATCGAAAGAGTAAAATGCACACTCTCCTTGCCTATGCTTATAATTAAAAGAGACTTTGCCATTGTAAACATTTACCTTGATAAACCAAACATAAACTATCTGTTTATAAAAGAAAATTTTGAGGAGATCTTAGAAGCATTTAATTCCTTAGACCAAAAAGAGCCTTTAAGGATAGGGCTCAAAAGGGCTCGCTTAAATATGCCTCAGAAAACAAAACCTACGCGGTGGCTTACAGCCGACGCTACCTTAACGATAAACCCTGATAAGAGCATCCTCAGTTCCGGCTCTATTAACCTGAATGGCCTTTTTATAAAAGACAAATTTAAAAAAGGCAACCTCATCCCTGAAGTTACTTCTCTGTGTTACAACTTCCACATTGTTTCAACTAAAGATGGTCTGATCATTGAAAATTTAGATTTTAAAAGTTCGCAATTTTATACTAAACTCTGGGGTAAATTGAAAAAAAATATCTTAATAACGAACGGCTTTTTATGCTTCGGCGGCGCCCTTAAGAACAATATATCCTCTCAGAATTTTTATATCCTGATAGATAGACTAAAGAGACTTCTGCTGTTTCGAGGTAAGGCTTTTCCCCCTACGATTATGGGTTTATCCGGGGATGTTTTCAATATCTATGATTTAGCTTGTGTAGCTAAATTAAGCTTTCCCAGTATCGATATAGAAAATTTAAGTTTTACTTTGAAAAATATACCTTTTTGTTTAAAGGGCGTTATTTCGCTATCAGAGTCGCCCGCATTAAATTTAACATTTTCTTCTTTTGTCAATCAGCCTCAGCATCTTAGATTTAACAATCCTAAAGCGTTCGATATAAACATGACCGGTAACCTGCAGGAAAGAAAATTCAATGGGGCAGCAATTATTAATTTTCTAAGAAAGACTAAGGGTGGGCATTCCTGGGAGAAAGTAGAAACTACTTTCGAAAATTTAACAGTATCTGATGGCTTCGACACAGATATAATGCTCTCCCTTAAAGGGATGGACCTTACTTACGCATCGGGTGATAATTTATATAATATCTTTTTAAAAGATTTTACTGCCTTTGTTAATCTTGAAAACAAAAAAATTAAGTTTGTTAAATTGAATGCCAAACTTGCCGATGGATTCTTGGATGGAATGGGGGTATTGGATATATCTCGGATACCCTTACGAAGCTCTTTTGATATAAACATAAAAGATGTAGAGGTGGGAAGCCTTCCTGGTTTATTGCTTTATTGTTCTAAAATTTATGGTAATTTTTCCAGCCAAATTGATTACCGAAATTATCCTGCGTTAGAATTAAGCGGGAAATTAGAAATAAAGGACGGCCTATTGGATAACTTAATATTTTTTAAGTGGGCTGCGGATTTTTTAAAAGTCCCCTCGCTTAAGCAAATAAATTTTGATACATTATCTGCGGAGTTCAGCGTAACCAATGAAAATGTCAGCCTGCATAGAATTTGTTTAAACTCTAAAGAGGTAAGTATTAAGGGATATTTTACTCTTTACGAAAATGATCTAGTTTCTAGCAGGCTTTCCTTAGGGCTATCCAAAAAGCTCTTGAGGGATTCTCCTAAATTGTCGCCTTTGATAAATTATTTGGATAAAGATGTACCTTCGGTAAGTTTTAATTTTCAACTGTCGGGCCTATCTCAAGCGATGAACTTTAAATGGCTGGAGTCTGATTTTAAAGAAGGGCTTATGGATTTGCTTCCCTCTTGGATGGAAAGAGGAATCGAAGCTAAGATTGAGAAGATTATAGAAACTTTGCCCACGCTGATTCTTGATGGCCTTAATTGAACTGGAACCAGCTGGGTACAGAAACAAAAAAGCGAAGACCCCTCTTACTCTTTGTCCTTGCTTAAGTTAAAATGGTTGCGGGGGTCAGATTTGAACTGACGACCTGTAGGTTATGCTTACTACTACAGCTTTCACTGCCCCTGCACTAATTTTTCTAATTTTTAGAACCAAAAATTAGTGCTGGGTTTGTAGTCTGGACTATACCTTCATCCGTCATAAAAACTTGGCGGATGCCTACCGTCTAGTCTCTACACCTTCCTCAAAACTTCGAGGCTTGGCTCGGTATTACCAGTAAAGGCTCCACCGAATTTGGCAGGTATTGCCTCAATCGTTTCCGACTGAGCGGCCCTCTTAGACAACAAATCCCAACGCTCTCGATACTCTGCTGACCTCGGTTTACGTTGCCTCTTATCTGTCTCTATTAAAGCGATGGTACTCTCATAGCAAGAAAAAACAGATACAGGCATAATATAAAATATGTAGAGGTCAGCAATGTAGATAATTGCGAAATCAAAATCATCGCTGCTGTAACGCTCCCTCAACATACGCCGGCGATTAGTCTTGGTTCTACGCACATCTACAGCGTAAGATCTTCTTCTCGTGCTAAACCAAGCACTCTTCACCTGTATGCGCAGGAGTTTGCCATGGAGATCAATTCCCAAATCGTAAGCAAGACGATCTCCAATAGGCTTTAGGACTCTGAACCCTCTTTTTAACAGTTCAGTTGTCGCAGCTGATTCCGCAATGTCCGCTTTGAGCTTCGTGTCCATATAATGAGCCTACCGAGCTACCTGGCTGCTCCACCCCGCTATATCTTTAAAGGTTACTTAAATTTTCTTGATGTTACTTTAGGTTGCTTAAGGTTGCGTAAGCCTTTTCCTTCAAGGCAACCTTAGAAATTATTCTTCTGGCTCTATCTTATAGATAACCTCGCCCTTGCGCACAACACCAAGTCTTTTGCGAATTATCTCTTCCTGGTAAACCGGATCCTCATCAATTTGCAAAATTTCATTTTCCAGGAGAGTATTTTCTAATTCAATCTTACTAATCTTTTCCTCTAAAGCCTTATGTCTATCTTTTAATTCTTGTAATTTAGTATAACCGGGCAAAAAGATAATTAAGAAAAGAAGTATTCCTCCAAAGAGCAAGATCAGAAAACGTCTACCTTTTATGCTTGATAACTGGGCTATCTTATTCTTGCCTATATTGAACTTCTGGGACAACCAAAGCAGTCTCTTGGCGCCTGACACCTTGCCTGCCTCCATCTTACTTTAAACAATAACTCTCCCACCCTATTATCTGACCCCTAAACTACTTTGCAGAAGGTACGGGAGCAGAAAATTTAAAAGGCGTTGGATAAACTGCCTCTTTAGCCAGCTCCTCTTCAATCCTAAGAAGTTCGTTATATTTACAAATTCTATCTGTGCGCGATAAGGAACCGGTTTTAATCTGACCGCAAGCTGAAGCTACGGCAAGATGGGCAATAGTTGTATCTTCTGTCTCGCCGGAACGGTGAGAGATAATTGCATTATATTTATTTCTGTGGGCAACGCTGATTGCCTCGAGCGTCTGAGAAAGCGTACCAATCTGATTCAATTTAATCAGAATTGCATTAGCCACGCCTTCGGCAATACCCTTCTTGAGTATTTGGGGATTGGTAACAAAAATATCATCACCGACTATCTGAACCCTTGCACCTAACCTTCGCGTTAGTTCCTGCCAACCTGACCAATCATGCTCTCCTAAGCCATCCTCAATTGAAACAATCGGATATCTATCAACCCAACGCTCATAAAGACTAATTAATTGTTCAGAAGTTCTGCCTGAGCCCTCAAATTGATACGCTCCGTCGTCCTTATAAAAGGAACTCGCCGCGCAATCTAAAGCCAGAGAGATATCCTCCCCAGGCTTATATCCGGCCCTTTTTATTGCCTCTAAAATCAAGGTCAGCGCCTCCTCATTGCCAGAAAGCTGAGGAGCAAAGCCGCCTTCGTCACCTACAGACGTATTTAGTCCTTGTGATTTAAGCAAAGACTTTAAATGGTGAAAAACCTCGCAGGCCCAACGTAAAGCCTCAACGAATCTGGATGCGCCCAAAGGCACAATCATAAATTCTTGAATATCCAGATTATTATCCGCGTGCATTCCGCCGTTGAGGATATTCATTAAGGGCACGGGTAAAACCTTCGCTTTATCTTTGCCTAAATATTTATATAAAGGTAATTTATTAGCTGCTGCCGCAGCCTTAGCAACTGCCAAAGATACCCCTAAAATTGCATTTGCACCCAGGTGAGACTTATTTTCTGTACCATCCAAATCAAGCAGAATCCGATCAATCCTTTCATAATCAACCGCCAAGCCTTTGATCTTAGGAAAAATTTCGTCGTTAACATTACTTACTGCCCTTAATACGCCTTTGCCTAAATACCTTGCCTGATCGCCATCACGCAACTCCAATGCTTCCTTCTTGCCAGTAGACGCACCTGAAGGGACGGCCGCGCGACCGAGGATGTCATTATCTAAAATAACATCTACTTCCAGGGTAGGATTGCCTCGCGAATCAAGAATTTCTCTTGCTTTGAGTTTTTCAATCTTAACCATTATAGCTAATTTTATCACAATTGCTTCTTAAGTCAAGCAAAATCGCCTTCGAATGTTTTCGACGAAGTTTTTGCAATTTTGCACAGACCCTTGACATTTTCCAGACATAGATATTCAAGAAAATGTCAAGCGAAAAATGTATTACCCCGACCCCAAGGGTCGGGGCTTGTTTACCTTTATCTTTCCCCGGATTGCTCCTCTAAGTATTTCTCGATTGCCTGCTTTGTGATACTTGTTCCAACACTTCGCACGAAGTAGCCTC
>JADHWR010000072.1 GCA_016783355.1 Candidatus Omnitrophota bacterium
CCACAGGCAAATATTCCCGGAGAAGAAGTCTTCATTGCCTGATCAGTAATAATATAACCGGACTTATCCAACTCGATTAAATCGCGCAGAAAATCAGTATTCGGAGTATACCCCACGGCAATAAATACACCGTCACAGGCAATCCGAGACTCAGCTTCATCAACAACATTCTTCAAATGAATTCCCTCAACCCTATCCGAACCCTCAATCTCACTAACTACCGAATTCCAAATAAATTCTATTTTTTTATTCTCTTCGGTTCTCTGGGCTAAGAGGCCAGCTGCACGTAAACGGTTGCGGCGATGAACCAGGCTAACCTTACGGGCAAAGCGCGTTAAAAACAAAGCCTCAACCACTGCGGAATCTCCACCGCCCACAACTACAATATCCTTATCCTTGAAAAATGCGCCGTCACAGATGGCGCAATAAGAAACCCCCTTGCCCCGTAAAGCCTCCTCTCCAGGAATGCCTAATTGTCGGGGGCTTGCACCAACAGCAAGGATTACCGTCAAGCTACGATAAATTTTATCTTCTAACTTGACCTGCCAGATATTCTCTTCCTTTTCTTGAGGTAGAATTGCCTCAACCCTGCCTATCTGAAACTTAAGCCCAAAATTCTTTGCCTGATTCTTAAATCGCTCAATCAGCGCGAACCCATTAATCCCTTCAAGAAAACCAGGGTAATTCTCAATCAAATCAGCCATTACCGCTTGGGGCGGCGGGACGAAACACTCAATTAATAAGCCTTTAAGTTGTCCGCGGCCCGTATAAATTCCTGAAGTCAAACCCGCTGGCCCACCACCAATAATAATTACGTCGTAAATGTCCCTATCCATCTTCAATGAACGCATAACTTACAGAGCACGAAGTGCGAGGTAAGTTATATGCGTGAATTGATCCCGCCGAAAGTTACAAAATTATCAAAGAGAATTTTGTAACATCTTCTTGAGACGGGATCTCATCTAGGTCTATATAATTTTCATTTGACATAGAATGTTCAATAAGCACATAACTTATGGAGTCTGCCTGTCCTTGCCAGCCGGCAGGCTGGAGCATATAGGCACGCAGTGCGACATAAGTCTCGGCTTCATTTGATATTATATCACATTCCCTATCACTTTAATAGGCACAAGTAGTAGCGATCTTTTTAATCGAATCAAACGCTGGAGAATCTTCTTGCAATTTCAGAAGAGACCTTCCCTGAAGATTAATTTCTTCAACCCTGCGGTCATATTCTAATCTACCGATATATTTAAATTCTTGCCTCTGATTAACTGAATCGAGGAGCCGATCAGAAAACTGAAAGTTGCCTAAAAGGTAAAAATTACTGAATCTAATTTTAATCTCAGAGATAACCTTGTAGGCTCTTTCAAAATGCTGAAAGGCCTTTTTTGTTGGGTTAATAATTGCGAATATATCATCCACTGAAGAAGTTATTCTTCTATTCAGATGTTCAAGTCCAGCAGGAGAGTCGATGAGGACGTAATCATAGTTCTTCTCCAGACGGGCAATAAGTGCCTTTAGGATATTATTTGGTTGACAATAACAACCCTCAGTCCATTTTGTGCCAATGGATAAAAGATCAAATTCCTCGCTTTCGTATAAAGCCTCTTGATTAATGAGGTATTCTACCTTATCAGTAAGGCTAAAAGATTTAAGCCCCTGATCAATCTTACCATAACGGACATCAAAGAGTATGTCAGAGATTGTATTTATTTGCATCTTCTCTAAATCTATTCCTACCAAATCCGCCAGGTTCTGATCCGGGTCTGCGTCAATCAGCAATACAGAACATTTCTTTTTGCTTTTAAGATATTTGGTCATTAAGGCAATGAAACTTGTCTTGCCTACTCCACCCCGTCCAATAGCAACAATCTTTCTCATTACCTTATAACTAATTTACCAATTCTTTAATCGCGGATGCCCACGGATTTCCTTCACGGATGACCACAAATTATTTCTATCCGTGGCAATCCGTGCACTATATCCGCGGTAATCCGTGATTAAAACTTGAGTTCTTAAATTGGCTGTTTTATAAGTGCCAAAACCTCACTGTGTATCTTGCCATTAGAGGCAATATAACCCTTCGTTTTAATGCTCCAGCGCTTACCAGAAAGATCGCTAACCCGCCCACCCGCCTCTTCAACCAGTAGAAGCCCGGCGGCAAAATCCCAAAGCTTATCGTTATATTCTATTTCTACTTCTGCCTTGCCTTCAGCAATATCAACAAGCCCGCGCACAGTTGAACCAAACATGCGCACATTAAAAACCTCATCAATCAACCTTCCCAAATCCTTAAGCATCCTATTCTTTTGATAGCGGATGCTACTATCGAAGATCATTGTTGCTTCTCTAATTTTTCTTTGCGAGACAGAAATTCGCCGGCCATTACGAAAAGCTCCTTTTCTCCTCTGAACAAGGTAAAGCCCATCTTCTTGAGGCATATAGATTACACCCACAACTACCTCATCTTTATAAGCCAGGGCAATAGAAACCCCAAAGATATTAATATTATGAATGTAATTATGCGTTCCATCTAAGGGATCGATAATCCAAGTAAACCCCGTTAGAGAACTTCGTTCTCTAACGGTTTCCGCTGACGGTGGCATTAAACCACCGTCAGCGCCTATATTCTTTCCACCACCGACTTTGTCGGTGGCTTTCTCTAACGGGGTAAACTTTGATTTTTGTTTAACCGGGTTCTCCTCAGAAATAATCTTGTCTTGAGGAAACTCCTTAATAATCTGATTCTTGATTATCCTTTCTGCAGCAAGGTCAATATCAGTAACCAAGTCCCGGTCACCTTTAGCTCTAATCTTATTTATCTTGCCAAAGCGACGGGATAACATTCTCCCTGCTTGTTTTGCTACTTTAATCGCGACATTCTTTCGGGCAACAAGTCCAGTTGAGTTTACCCCGTTAGAAATCTTGTTTTCTTTTATTGGAGATTTGGTATTTCTAACGGGGCTTACCACCAGCGCCCCCTTTCTTGATAGGTTTTAATAAAACGCTCGATTGAACGGTCATAGGTCTTCTCAATATCATCAGGAAAAAAACAAGCAGGAAACTCTCCATTCGGCCAATGGGACTGAATACATTCACAACAAAGACCTTTTTTTGCACAAGGCTCATAGCTACAGTTACATCTTATTTTATTCTGCTTAACTTTACACTCTAACATAATAGCTCCCCCCCGTTAAATAACCTTCCCTCTCCTTATTAATGTCTCTTTCTTGCTAAAGGCAACCACCTTCTTAGGTCGGGCATCATAGACAGAAATAAAATTCAAACCAGCAAAATATTTCTTTACTCTAGTAATCGCCTCTCTTGATAATCGCCTCACCTTGCAGGGCCTAGTTGGCGTATTTATCTGAATCTGATCAGGGTTAATCTCCCTTGCCAATTTCGCCAGCGTCTCAACATCTCCTTGATTTTCCTCAGTAAACATTATTTGCAAGGCAAATTTACCTTTAAAATCCTTTTTAAACTGTTTTATTCCTTGAATAATCTTTCTAAATTTTATTGCCTTTGCCGGCTGATTTATCTTCTCTAAGGATTCCTGCGAATAAGAATCTAATTTGGCAATTACAAAGTCAGCAAAGGATAAATTCTTTCTAATCTCTGCCTGATCAATTAATGAAGAGTTGGTTAAAATAGCAACCGGAGCAATCTTTAATTTTTTAACCGCCTTTGTTGCCTCAGCTAAATTCTTTGCCAGGCTTGACTCGCCCCTGCCGGAAAAGGTAATGTAATCTATTTTAATCTTGGGTAATTGTTCTAATTCTTCTATAATCTTTTGCGTCGGGACATAGACACCGGGCTTTTTCGTAAACCTCGTGGTACTTCCCAGTTGACAATATATACAGTTAAAGGAACAAATCTTTTTCGAGGAAGAAAACAAATCAATTCCCAGAGATACCCCCAGCCGCCAGGAAGAAACCGGGCCATATATATATTTAAAATCCTTTTTTCTCACTATTTTAATGAGCCCACAACTTACGGAGTCTGAAGGACGACGTAAGTTGTTTGGGCAATTTATCCCAAAGCTTAACCTAAAATTGTCGCAGACCCTTCTGAATTTCGAAGAAATTCTGAAGGACTAGTCCTGCCAAATTGCTTCGCAATTTCGCAGGGGAATTTTAGGCCCTTCCTTTAAAAGGTATTAGGAAGGCCTATCCTTTAGGATTAGTTTGTTTAAGCGAGGGTCAAATTCAGCCAGAGATCCAGCCCTCTATGCCTCATAAGAATTACTCCCCTTGCTTAGAGGGCTTGGGGTCTCGGCTTCATTTGATATAAGGCCTGATCTTCTTCTCAAGGTCAGATTTAAGCACAGCTCCCGCAACCTGCTCCATTACCTGACCGCCCTTAAAGATACTCAGCGTGGGTATGCTCATAATACCATAATTTGCTGCGCTCTGGGGGGCTTCATCAACATTTACCTTACAAACTTTAAGTTTGCCTTGGTATTGCTTGGCGATCTCCTCAATTGTCGGAGCAACCATTTGACAGGGAGCACACCACGCTGCCCAAAAATCCACCAGTACCGGTATATCTGATTCTAGCACCTCCTGCTTGAAATTGGCATCATTTACCTGAACCTCCATCCCAACTTACTCCTTTCTTTAATGAGCACGCAACTTATGGAACGAACTGCCCTGCTAAATTTTTCCCCGTGGAATCCTACGGATTCCCGGGACTTAGTCCTGCCAAATTGCTTCGCAATTTCGCAGGGGAATTTTAGGCCCTTCCTTTAAAAGGTATTAGGAAGGCCTATCCTTTAGGATTAGTTTGTTTAAGCGAGGGTCAAATTCAGCCAAAGACCCAGCCCTCTATGCCTCATAAGAATTACTCCCCTTGCTTAGAGGGCTTGGGTCTCGGCTTCATTTAGTATAAATAAAATACAGGAAATTACCCTGGATGTCAATACTTTCCACTCTTAAAAACTAAAAAAATCATATCAGAGACCTCTAAGTAATCATAAAGATAGAGTCTTCTAGAATTTTTTTGTCTTATTTTTTTCAGCCTTGATAGAGGTGGTACTTCGAAAACAAAAGAATCAGAATGCAGGAGGAAGAATCAAATTCAACAGCCCGCCAATAATTAAAGCTACGGACAACATCACTACCGCTGACTTTAACATATCCTTCACCCCCAGCTCTCTAACTAATACAATAAAGGTAGCTACACAAGGAAAATAGATCGCTAAAATTGTTGAGCTGATCACTAGCTGCTTGGCAGTAAGGCTAAGCGGCCCGAGCATGCCAATGGCAACATCCTTTCTTAAAAATCCTACTAACAGTGCACAGATTACTTCAGAAGGCAAACCCCATAGGCCACTTAATACCGGAGAAAAAACCTTAGCTAAAAAATCAATGATCCTTAAGGCATAGAGAATATTTACCGCTAAGATACCCAGTAATACATAAGGAACAGCTGAGATTAAGAATGCCTCTGTTCTCATCCAGAGCTTTTTAGTTACCGCAAGAACCTGCGGAATGCGATAAGGAGGGATCTCCAGGGTCAATGCCGGGCTTTCGCCCTTCAAAACGCGATGAAGGATTCTCCCCAAAATAAACCAGAGCAGGATTAAAACAGAAAATACAATTACTACATACCCTCCTCCCCGATTTCCTACCAGGCCGACAATCATCGCAATCTGAGCCAT
>JADHWR010000073.1 GCA_016783355.1 Candidatus Omnitrophota bacterium
CGCGGCTGCCTGGGGTCAGGAGTCAATAAGTCAGGCGGCAATTGATATTATTATCTGTGCAGTTTATCGGCGGGTAACTGGAAAATATGGCCAACGGGGAAGAAAGTATGTGCATATTGAAGGCGGGCACATAGCTCAGAATATTCATTTACAAGCAGTAGCTTTGGGTTTGGCTTCGGTTCCTATTGGTGCATTTAGCGATGATCAAGTAAAAACTATCCTATCGCTTCCTGCTGAGCATGAGCCTCTGTATATTATTCCTGTTGGCTACGCTGAGTAAATTTCTCTTAAGAGTAAAAAAGAGGGACACCCTCCCGATTAGCAAAAAGGATGTCCCTCAATGGGCAAAAAGGATAGTCCACCGAAGCTCTACCATGGTATTATCTGCTGAAGAGCGAAGGCGGATGTCCCTAATTAAACTAATTAAAGATGATGTTTCTATTGTATGATTTAATATTTATTATCTTTGTTATTGTTTATTTGCCTTACTTTCTGCTGAGAAAAAAATTCCATCGGGGTTTTGTTCAACGCTTGGGAGTCTTACCGACTAGCCTGGAATTAGATCGACCGATTTGGATACATGCAGTGAGTGTGGGAGAGGCCAAGGCCGCGGAGATTTTAGTTAAGCAATTACGACAGGTTTATCCGAAAAAGAAATTCATTCTTTCTACAGTAACTACCACCGGCAATAAGATTGTCCACAGTTTTAGATCGCAAGACGACTTTGTATTTTATCTGCCACTGGACCTAAGCTTTATTACTAAAGGGACGATCCGCAGGCTTCGCCCTTGCGTTTGCATTATTATGGAAACAGAAATCTGGCCAAATTTAATCACTCAGCTTAATAAGATGGGCGTACCTGTTATTTTAGTTAATGCACGCATTTCTGACCGCTCATTTTTGGGCTATCGAATGATTAAGCCTTTACTTAAACCAATACTAAATAAAATAAATATTTTTTGCGTGCAGAGTGAGCGTGACGCGCAAAGATTATCTGTTTTGGGTGTTTCCTCTAATAAACTACAAATTACAGGAAATATGAAATTCGATTTTAAGGATTACACACCTGCCTGCCCTGCCTCGCCGGCAGGCGGGCGGCAGGCAGGGATTTTTGAGAGAGATTCCACAGATTATAAACTAAAATTGGGTTTAGAATCCGAAGAAAAACTATTTGTCGCGGGTAGTACCCATCAAGGCGAAGAGGAAATTATACTCAAAACATATAAGAAATTGCTAGATGATTTTCCTAACTTGAGGCTTTTAATTGCTCCTCGCCATCTTGAGCGTTCAGCTAAAGTAGAAAAATTGATTAGAAAATATGGCTTCTTGTGTATAAGATTTTCTCAGTCAAACTTATTATCTATTAGCCCTTCCTCGCGACCTGTTTTCATTTTGGATACGATTGGCCAGCTTCTATCTTTTTTTGCTATTGCCGATATTGTTTTTGTGGGTGGAAGCTTGGTTAAGCGGGGTGGGCATAATATCTTGGAACCGGCATATTTTTCAAAACCGATTCTCTTTGGGCCTTATATGTTTAATTTTCGCGACATAGGTGATTTGTTTTTGGCAGAAGGTGCAGCCCGTATGGTGTGCGGGCAGACAGGGTTATTGGAGGAAATTAGATTTTTATTAAGCAATCCTTCTGAGCTTAAGGCGATGAGCAATAGAGCAAGGCAATTGGTTCTAGACAACCAGGGGGCAACCGAGAGGAATGTACAGAGAATATCTTTATTTATTGGCCACGGATAAAAAGCGGGGATTTATCGCCGGTATTTTAAAAATCTTTTTATTGATTCTTTCTTTATTTTATGGCCTGGTTGTAAGAATTTTATCGTTTATTTACCTGGTTAAGCCATATCGTTTAAATTGCAAGGTGATCAGCATAGGCAACATTACCTTGGGTGGAACAGGTAAGACCCCCTTGGTTGAGTTCCTAGCATTAAAATTAAAAGAGCAAGGGCATAGGGTTGCTGTTTTAAGCAGAGGTTATAAAAGACTCGATACTCGATATTCGATGCTCGATGCTCGATGCGAAACCATGGGTGATGAACCGTATATGTTAAGCAGGAATTTAGAAAATGTCTCGGTGATTGTTGATAAAAATAGAATTAGCGCAGCAAAAAAGGCAATCCGGGATTATCAGGTTGATGCCGTTATTTTAGATGACGGCTTTCAGCAATGGAGGATAAAAAAGGATTTGGATATTGTGACTATCGATGCTGCCCATCCTTGGACAAATTCAGCCGTTCTTCCCCGGGGAATTTTACGCGAGCCTTTATCCTCTTTAGCGCGCGCTCATATTTTTGTCTTAACCAAGGTGAATCTTAACCCGGATAATCAGGATATCAAGGAATTATTAAAGGGGATTAATCCCCGTGCTTTAATTGTTGAGGCAATTCATAAGCCAGTTGGTTTTTACAAATTTGGTGAGGTTCGTGATAATTTATTAAGCCCCGATGAATTTACCGGAGAAAAAGTAAGTTTAGTTTGCGGGATTGCGGACCCTGAGTCGTTTGAGAAGCTGATCAGTAAATTAGGGATAGAAACCACTTTATCCTTTAAATTTCCAGATCATTATATTTATTCTGAAGAGGATCTAAATAAGATTATCTGTGATTCAAGGCAAAACGGCATCAATAAGATTATCACTACGGAAAAAGATTCTGTGCGATTGCTTGCTATGGACTATAGACTACCTGCCCTGAGCTTAGTCGAAGGGTGGACTATGGATTGTTATGTCTTGCGTATTAAATTAGAGGTACTCCAGGATGAGATATTCATTAAGCGAATACATTCTCTATTTTAACCTTAAGCTTATCGCAATAATATTTCAGGCCTTGCCATTAGAGCTTGCTTTATTTATTGGTAGGATTTTAGGAATTTTTATCTATAGTTTTAATTTTAAACGTAAGAGGATTGCCTATCGTAATCTGCGCATTGCTTTAGCGGGAGAATATCCGCCCCCCCAGTTAAAAGCAATTCTGAAAAAGAATTATGAGAATTTTGGGATGAATATAGCAGAGACCTTGAGGCTCTCTAAGGTTAATCAGGCTTATATTAATCGCTATATCAAGATCAGGGGAAAAGAGAATTTAGACAACGCCTTGAAGAATCAAAATGGGACAATTATTCTGGGATCACATTTTGGCAGTTGGGAGATTTGTTTTGCGGTCGCAGGAATCTTAGGATACCCTTTTTGTATTTTCGCTGAAGAGCAAATAAAGAATCCTCTTCTGGATAGATTCCTGCAACAGGTGCGCCAGAAGCATGGTACCAGTGTTTTGAAGGTAGACGAACAGCTTCGTCAGGTTATTAGGGCTTTGCAAGAGAAGAAGTTTGTGGGAATAGTTATTGACCATGGGATAAGGCGGGGGATGTTGGTTAATTTCTTTGGCAGAAAGGCACAGGCCTCTGCTACGGCAATTAGAATCAGCCTTAAATTTGATGTGCCAATTTTAATTGGTTATATTCGAAGAGTTAAGGGCGCTGAACATGAGTTGGTGATTTTGCCTCCTTTTGCAATGAGACAGACGGGTAATTTTAAGGAGGATATAATTACTAATTTAGAGACAGCTAACAGGATCGTTGAGGATTATATTGCTAAGCAACCTGAGCAGTATCTCTGGTCTTATAAACGCTTTAAATATAGCAGCCAGCGCAATATTTTACTTTTGCATGATGGCAAGGCAGGTCACTTAAGGCAGATTCAGGCAATATTAGGCATAATTTCAGAGGAAGCAAAGAAAAGGCAATTAGAAATTAAGACAAAGGAGGTTAAGGTAGAATTTAAAAGTAAGCGATCTTCAATATTACAGACTCTTAGCGTAATGTTGGCGGACCGTAGTCGATGTCCGGGTTGCCTTCGCTGCTTTAAGCAATTTTTAAAGCCACCTGTTTTTGAAGAGTTGCAGTCCTATTTTGCTGATATAGTTATCTCTTGTGGTTCATCAGCCGCCGCGGTCAATTTCGTAATCGCAAATGAAAATCAGGCAAAATCCGTTATTTTGATGAGGCCAGGGTCTTTAAGTACAAAGAAGTTTAACCTGGTGATTATGCCTCGTCACGATAATCCACCCAAGAGGGATAATATTATCCAGACCTCGGGCGCGTTGAATTTGATTAACGAGAGATATCTGGAAACTCAAGAGTCAAGACTCAAAAGCCAGGGTGTTAATGTCGATAGAAAGATGGTTTTGGGGTTATTCCTCGGCGGGGATACAAAGAGATTCAGGTTAAAGGTAGATTTATTAAAAGTAATAATTCCTCAGATAAAGGTCTTTTTAGAGAAGCACGATGCCCAGATTTTGATTACGACCTCCAGGCGGACAAGTTCCCAGATTGAGCGCTTAGTTAAACAAGAATTCAGCAATTATCGCCGTTGCAAATTATTAGTTATTGCTAATGAAAAGAATATCCCTGAGGCAGTAGGCGGTATTTTAGGTTTAAGTAAAATAGTGATTGTTTCTCCGGAAAGTATATCCATGATTTCTGAGGCCGCTAGTTCCGGAAAATATGTGATAATTTTCGGTCCGCAGACGAATATTGGCCGTCGGCTTCATCGATTCCTCCAGCACTTGGTTCAGGAGAAATATGTTTATTTAACAGATAACTCTTCGATATCTAAGGTTTTGGAAGAGATTGTTACCTTGAGACCAGAGATTGTGAAATTGCAAGATGGCTTACGGATTAAAGAAGCCTTATCAAAGCTACTTTAGGAGAGGGAAGGTAAGGGAAATTTTGATGAAGAAGCAGTCTATGAATATCCTACAGATATTGCCTGAGTTGAATGTTGGCGGCGTGGAAACAGGAACGCGGGATCTGGCTAAGTATTTGGTTGAGAGAGAGCATAAGAGCGTGGTTGTTTCCAACGGAGGAGCTTTAGTTAGTGAGTTAGAAAAACAGGGCTCAAGGCATTACCTTCTTCCTGTGCATAAGAAATCAATATTTACAATTCTTTGGACGATTCCCAAACTGGTTGAGATTATTCGTAAAGAAGAGATTGATATTGTGCATGCTCGTTCGCGCGTTCCTGCTTGGATTGCCTTTTTTGCCGCTCGCCTGACGGGTAAGGTATTTATTACTACCTGTCACGGGTATTATAAGACACATTTCGCCAGTCGGCCAATGGGTTGGGGAAAATTAGCTATTTGTCCAAGTCAAGCAATCGCCAATCATATGAATAAGGATTTTGGCCTACCCTTAGAACGTATCCGATTAGTTCCCCGCGGGGTAGATTTAGAAAGATTTACGTTTACCTTGCCGGAGAAAAAAAAATCAAGCGTATTCAATATTGGCATCATTGGTCGACTTAGCCCAATAAAAGGCCATACCTATTTTCTTCGGGCAATAGCCCGGGTAATCCGT
>JADHWR010000074.1 GCA_016783355.1 Candidatus Omnitrophota bacterium
TGTCCAAAAGCCAAATCTCCTGCTTAGATTTCCCTAGATACGAAGCAAAAAGCGAACCTATTGCCCCGGGACCCGCAATAACTATCTTCATCGCTCTAAACCTCCTTTTGTACTGTCGGGCTTGCGCTCTTTCCATCAGAGAGTCTCTTATCCAAATGGAATTCTAAAAATGCATCCAAGACTTGATTTAGTTCTTTCTTTATTGCCTGATTCATACCTAAGCGCAAAACATTGCTGAACTCGTTTTTCTCAATATATAAAATAGAGGCAACGGTTCCGCGAAAAACAATTCTGGATTTAATATCTTTACCCAAGCAACGCTCGCATAGTAAACCACCAAATTTTAGGCTGAACTTTGCCTGAGCAATAATCTTACTATTGCAAGAAACGCATGAATCAAGGTGTGGCTTGAATCCACAAAAATCTAATAATTTAATCTTAAAAATGATCAATATCTTGTCGATGTCGGAGCTGATTTCTAATTGCTCAAGACAGGCAAGGGCAAGATCAAAAACATGCTCATTCTTATCTTCCGGCACGGTCAGAATATCAACCAACTCCACCAAAGAAAACGCCTTCTTTATTCTGTCTAGATTATTCTTGATTAACCGAAAATCTCTTTTTAAATCGCATTGACTAACAAGATGCAAAGTCGACTTTATCTTTTTGTAAAATATTATTTCATTTAAAGACAATCTGTCCAGATTGCTGTTAAATTTAGCCGGGTCTTCCTTTACCCCCTTCATTAAACCAGAGAGCTTGCCAAAATCGCGGGTATAGAAATTAGCAATCAGGCTGGTTTGGCGAAAATTTTGTGTGCTCAAAACAATTGCTTCGGTTTTGTGAATGGCCATGTGCTTAAGAATGGATTTTATTAAGAATGCTGACTGCTTTTCGTTGCATCCTGATTCTTTCTTTCTTGTTGCGGTCCTTGAACCCTAGAAGATGCAATATTCCATGGATAAGATAAAGCTCTGCCTCCCACGCGGGGCGAGTCTTAAATAGTTGCGAATTCTCCTGGGCTTTTTCTGTAGAGATCACGATGTCGGCAATAAACCTCCCTCCTCCAGAAAGGTCAAAACAAAGCACATCCGTAGAGCAACGCTTTCTTAAAAATCTATAATTTAGTTCTTCGATCACTCGGTTGTTGACATACAAAACAGTGAGCTCGCCGGCCAAAATATTTTTTATCCTGTTAGAAAAATTTTTTTTATTCGTCGGTAGAGTTATATTCCTAACGCGGCTCAGAATTTCTAAGGCTCCCAGAACTATTGTCTTTATTGCCTTTTTATTGACGGGAATCTTTTTTTGCTGATTTATGATGTATATCTGCACGACCTTCCTGTGGATAGGTTATACGGGAATGATAAATGCTGGTTAAGAGACGGATAAAAATGCCAGAAATCTTCTCTAAATCCTTTAAGGTTAAGTCGCATTCATCTAACTGACCATCAATGAATTTATTATTGACAATCTTGTGCACCTCCTGCTCAATTCGGTTAGAGGTAGGCTCCTTCAGGGCGCGCGTAGCCGCCTCCACGGAATCCGACAAAAGCACAATTGCTGTTTCTCTGGTTTTCGGCTTAGGCCCCGGGTAACGAAAGCCTTCTTCGGGAATGCGTTGATCTTCTTCTTTATTCTCTAAGGCGCGGTGATAAAAATAATATACTAAACTCGTTCCATGGTGCTGAAGAATAAAATTAATAATCCTGGGGTTAATCCGGTAGCGCCGAGCGAGGGCCTCGCCTTCTTTTACGTGGTTAATAATCACCAACTTGCTCATCGATGGCGCAAGATCCTCGAGCTTGCTGGCGCCTAAATTTTGATTTTCGCTGAAGTATTCCGCCTTTTCAATCTTACCAATATCGTGATAATATGCCCCGATTCTGGCTAACAGCGCATTTGCACCTACTGCTTCACAGGCAACCTCTGAGAGGTTACCGACAATCAGGCTGTGATGATACGTCCCCGGCGCCTCGAGCATTAACCTCTTAAGCACGGGCTGATTAAAATCAGATAACTCCAGAAGGCTAATATTTGTTATCCGACCAAATATATATTCAAAAACAGGCAAAACCCCCACGGCAACGATTCCGCAAACAACGCCATTAATAAAAAAGAATGTGTAGGGATTAAAGTTATTGCTGATTTTAAAGTCCTGAATAAACAACCAGGTTAAGGCCTGAAATAAACCGACAATGAACCCGGCGCGTATAATCTGTGAGCGGCGGCGAACATTAACCAGAAGAACAGTAGAGATAATTGCGCTGATAAAAAATAGAATTGCAAAATCCAAACCACTAAATTCAATAGCTAAAGAAAAACTACAGGCCAGAATCATCAGCAGGGAAACCGCCAAATTCTGCCAAAGAACGATTACTAACATCGGGATCAAAGAAAATGGAATATAGTAGGTATTTAAATCTTCAACAAGAAAACAATGGCCAATGGCAAAAATGATCAAGAACAGTAAAATCAAATGCAGAAAACGACAATCCCAAGACCTTTGCTTCCTCCAAACCTCCAGATAAATAAAAATAGTAGCAAGGACAAGAGGAATAAGCACGCTGATATTTAAAATAAAACTGAGCGGAAATAAAACTAAAATAGCAATACTATTCTTTATGACTTGCTTTTTCATATGCCTTAATGATCTTCTGGACGAGCTCGTGCCTTACTATATCGGCGCCAGTAAGATAAATAAACTTTATCCCTTCGATGTCCCCAAAAAGCTGCTGAGCCTGGAGAAGGCCTGTAGGTTTGCCGCCGGGTAAATCGCTCTGGGTTATATCTCCGGTAATCACTGCCTTAGAATCAAAACCAAGGCGCGTGAGGAACATCTTCATCTGTTCAGCGGTGCAATTCTGTGCCTCATCTAAGATGATAAAAGCATCGTTTAAAGTCCTGCCTCGCATATAGGCAAGCGGCGCAACCTCAATTATCCCTGTATCTATGTATCTCTCGATAAGGTTCGTTTCCATCATATCATAAAGGGCATCATATAGTGGCCGTAAATATGGGGATATCTTTTCGTAAATGTCACCGGGTAAAAACCCTAATGACTCTCCTGCCTCAATAGCTGGCCGGGTCAGGATAATCCGACGGACCTCGCCCCGCCTCAGCGCCTCTTTTGCCTGCCAGACAGCAAGATAGGTTTTTCCTGTTCCCGCTGGACCAACGGCGAAAACAATATCATATTTTCTTATCGCTTCAATATATTCCCCCTGACGTTTAGTCTTGGGGGCAATATTATGTTTGTGTAGATAAGTTTGAGCTATCTCCGATCCCTCCCTCTTGCCCTTCCTTATTGAATCGAGCAAAGAGTTGATTAATGCCATGGCCTTTTGTATATTCTTAGATTCACCGTCAAGCTTAAGCTCCCCGCCACGTGTACTAATCTTAATAGAAAATTGCTTCTCAATTGCCCTTATATTTTTATCGTATGTCCCAAAAAGAGCCTGCGTTTCCCGGTTATTTTGTAAAGAAATTATTTTTTCCAAGACCAGCTTACTTTACCCCCACAACTTCCTCAAGAGGAATTTCAATAATCTGCCCGGGATAAATTTTATCCGGGCTTTTAACTGTCTCTTGGTTAGCCACATAAATCTCTTTCCAACGCTTAGTTGTGCCATAAAACTTCTTTGCGATACTCTGAAGCGTATCGCCATCACGCACAGTATATTTCTCCATCACCATTGCCTTAGGGGCTTGCGCAGCGTCACCAATAACTGTTTTACTTGCTCTAGCAGGAGCCGGGGGAAGTTCTTTTGATATTTCTTCATCTTCTACAACAGGCGCAGCAGAACTAAATTCCTGTCTGGAGGCGGAAGCCGGGGGTCCTTTTTCAACCTTTACTGGAGACCACTCCACCTCAATTACCTGGAGCCGACGGTCAGATTTCTTCGTTTTCTCTTTAAGATCCCCAGGCGGCCCCATGAGATAACCACGATTCCCTTCACTCAACTCTTGATCTACCCTCTCCTTCACTATCTGATAGGTTCTCACTGCGCAACCATTAATCATCAGAAACAAAAAACAGCCTAAGGCTAAAAAAAATATTTTTTTATTCATCATCCACCTCCTTTAATGAGACCACCCTTGATGAGCTTATCAAGGGTCTGGTCGAATTGATCCCGCCGAAAGTTACAAAATTATCAAAGAGAATTTTGTAACATCTTCTTGAGGCGGGATCTCATCTAGGTCTATATAATTTTCATTTGACATAGAATGTTCAATGACGACATGATTTGTCCCGCTTCGTAAAATGTACCAAAATTCTGTTTCATAATTTTGGTACACTCAGCGGGACAAATTCAGACAAACGACTTAGCTCACGCTTCGTTCGCTAAGTCGTGTCTTCATTTGTCTTTTTTAATTTCCAGGTTCAACTCATCCAACTGTATCTTGCTCACAGATGAAGGCGCATCGGTTAACAAACATAACCCGCTTTGCGTCTTAGGAAAAGCAATCATCTCCCGGATTGTCTCTTCATCGGCAAGCAAACTTAAGAATCTATCTATGCCTAAAGCAATGCCTCCATGCGGTGGTGCTCCGTATTTTAGTGCTTCAATTAAAAAGCCGAATCGTGCTGCTGCCTCTTGTTGGCCTATGCCAATAATCTTAAACACCTTCTCCTGAAGTTGGGCTTGATGAATTCTGATTGAACCAGAAGCAACCTCTACCCCATTCAGGACTAAATCATAAGCAAGTGCCTCTTTGCTCTGCCATGAATCATCAGACAACTCTATATCTGCACCTTCTGGAGCAGTAAAAGGATGGTGCTCGCTTACCCAGCGCTTCTCATTCTGATCATATTTAAATAAAGGGAACCTGGTTACCCAAACAAAGGCAAATTGTTCCTTCCTATCGGGGCTACGCAAATCTGGTTTGTCGGTCTGATAACGCTGCATCGCCTCCTTATGCTTAAGGCGGGGAAAAGGAATCTCAATATCCAGATTGAGGGCCTGCTTAAAAATATATTGTATTAACTGCTCGACGAGTTTGAAGATATCCTCCTCTTCTACGAAAGACATCTCCAAATCCACCTGGGTAAACTCAGGTTGACGGCCAGCGCGTAAATCCTCATCACGAAAACAACGGGCAATCTGATAATAGCGATCGAGTCCGGAAACCATAAGAATTTGCTTAAACAACTGTGGTGATTGGGGAAGGGCATAAAATTGGCCGGGCAACAAACGAGAAGGCACAAGAAAATCCCGCGCCCCCTCCGGGGTGGAGCGGGTTAATATAGGGGTTTCCACCTCGATAAATCCTTGCTTATTCAGAAAGAAGCGGCTCGCAGAATAAAGACTATGCCTTAAGA
>JADHWR010000075.1 GCA_016783355.1 Candidatus Omnitrophota bacterium
TTATCTAAATCAACTTGCTTAGATAAAAAAAACAAAATACCTGCGCTAATACCGACCCTGATTAAAATAGATATTGTTTTACGCACTTTTTCACTATACGCTACCCGCTCTGCGCTATGCGCTTTAAGCGATAATATACCTCTGGTGCTTGGTAGGATGTACGCGCTAAAGGCGAAGAGAGAACCACCTTAAACCCCAAATTCAAAGCAGTAGCCCTATAACTTTGGAATTGCTCAAGGGGAATGAATTCTTTCACCGGATAATGCCTTGGCGTAGGGGCAAGATATTGACCTAAAACTAGAATATCACAACCCACGCCGAGTAAATCCTCCATAACCCGGATAACCTCTCCTGCTTTCTCTCCCATGCCCAAAAGCAGCGATGATTTAGTAATTAAGTTGGGATTGAGTTTTTTTGCTTCGGCAAGAACTCTTAAGGAACGCTGATAGCGGGCTCCCTTGCGTATCTTAAGATATAATCGTGGTACTGTCTCTAGATTATGAGCTAAAACATCCGGTTGAGCGGCAACTACCCGGACCAATGCAACCCCGCGAAAATCAGGAATAAGAAGCTCTATGCCTATATCCCTTTTATAATTGCGGATCAGGTAAATCGTTTGGCTAAATTGCCCTGAGCCCTGGTCGCTTAAATCATCACGAGTTACAGAAGTGATAATTACGAAATTAAGCTGAAGTTCCTTTATTAATTTTAGGATCCGGTAAGGCTCTTCTTTATCAAGAGGAGGTGGTTTACCTTTAAGCTTCTCTACTGCACAAAACTGACAATTACGCGTACAACATCTACCGAGAATAATAAATGCGAGAGTATTCGCCTTCAAGCAACGGGACCAATTCGGACACCTTGCCTCCAGGCAAACCGTATTTATCCCTTGCTTTCTTAAAGAGTCTAGCTTCTTCAGTATTTGCCTATCAGGGATATTCTGCCTAAGCCATTCAGGAAGCCGATTCTTTCTTGAGGCGATTTTTCTCATCAACAGAAATAACCTTTGCTTTTAACTCGCGGGCTTGGTATTCATCAACCAAGCAATAAGAAAGGATGCTTATCTCATCGCCCACAAAAGCACTACGCGCGGCCGGTCCATTCAGGCAAATCATCCCTGAATCTTCCTTGCCGCTGATTGCGTATGTCTCAATGCGCTGGCCGTTATTCAAATTCAATACCTCAACCTTCTCTCCCTCAAGAATATCTGCGGCTTTCATAATCCGACAGTCAATGGTAATACTGCCTGAATAATAAAGCTCCACTTCCGTAACCCTGGCTCGATGAATCTTGGATTTTAAAATAGTACGTAGCATTTTTAATGAACGCATAACCCCGCCCTCTATGCTCCCTAAAATTATGCTTCCTTGCTTAGAGGGCTGGGTAAGTTCGACCAACAAACTTATGTTCACCCCGTTTAGAAATCAAAGATTTTTAACGGGGTTCACTTCGTTCCATAAGTTTGGGTCTCACTTAAAGCCTTGGCGATCTCTCTGCCAAATTCATTTACTGCTGCGGGTCCCGAGGCAGTAATAATATTTTCGTCTTTTTCTACAGCTTTTGTTGTATAAATTGCACCTTCTGCTTCCAATTTCTCAGCCAAATAAGGAGAAATCGTCGCCCTCTTATTTTTTAACAAACCGGCCTTGACCAGAGTAAGCGGAGCAATACATATTGCTGCCACTAACTTATTAGCCGAATAAGCATCACGGGCAATCTTATGAGCAATTGGATCATTCCAATAGGTGCTTGCGCCACCGCCTCCAATAAAAATAATCGCGTTAAAATCCTGTACATTTATATCCTGTAGGGTCATCTCGGGCATAAACTTTGCTCCCAGCATCCCCGAAGCCTCCCCCTTTATCCTTGAGGCTACCTTTACCATTATCCCCGCTTGCTCTAAAATCCTCTTTGGCTGTAGTAATTCCTCATCGCGAAAATTATTTTGAGGAATAATCATTACCACGCTCTTCCTCGCTTCATCTGCTTGCCCGGCTACAAACTTTGTTTCTGGCGGCTCTTGAGCAAAACAAAAAGTTAAAAACCCTGCTAAGATCAAAAAGGACAAAAAAACGGTCAAAGTTTTAAAAGTTAATTTTTTTATCATCATCTATCCCCATAGACTAATTGATAGGTTTTATGGGCAATCATTAATTCTTCTCGTGTAGGAATAACCAAAATGCGCGGCTTAGTCTTTAAATGCGAAAAAAGCCTTGAGCAAATCCTACGCCTTATGCCGCGCTGATGTTCGCCAATACCGGCAGTAAATATAAGCGCATCGCAACCACCTAAAATTGCCAGATAAGCGCCAATGTATTTTCTAATCCGATAGATAAAGATATCGATCGCCAATTTTGCCCGCCGATTCCCTTCTTTAACTTTTCTTTGTAATTGACGCATATCATTGCTTATGCCGGAGATACCCTTGAGACCGCTTTGCTTATTCAGAATATTATCTACCTTTTCAATGCGCCATCCCCGATCACGCACAAGATACGTAATTATCGCCGGATCAATATCTCCGCAGCGCGTACCCATAATTAAGCCCTCTAAGGGGGTAAAGCCCATACTTGTATCAATCGCCCGACCTCCTTTTATTGCCGTAATGCTGCAGCCATTGCCTAAATGGCAGGTAATTATCTTCAGCTTCCTCAGGGGCTGCTTTAAAACCGCGCTGGACTTTCTGGCTATGTATTCATGGCTTGTGCCATGAAAACCATACCTTCTTATACCCAGCCTCTGATAAAATTCATAAGGCAGGCCGTAAATATAAGCGAAATCGGGTAAGTGCGAATAAAAGGCTGTATCAAAAACAGCAACTTGAGAAATCCCTTCGCCAAGAAGACGGCGGGCGGCGATTATCCCCTCAAGGTTAGCAGGATTATGCAAAGGAGCAAGCTTAGAGCAAGCCCGAATTTTCGATATAACCTCTTTATCGATTAAGACAGGTTTCTGAAA
Source organism: Candidatus Omnitrophota bacterium (assembly GCA_016783355.1). Lineage (GTDB taxonomy): Bacteria > Omnitrophota > Gorgyraeia > Gygaellales > JAHJCI01 > BS750-G32. The sequence goes on from JADHWR010000075.1 coordinate 2,959, forward strand.
TTTTTCGCCTCCATGTACTAAACGATGCCCGACAGCATCAACCTCGCCTACCCTGCTCAGGATCATCTTTAATCCTGAGTAATGATCCTTAATCTTAGTGCCCTTCTCTGCGATATGCTCAATCGCCCCCTTAATTAAGCTCCTCTCCTTGGGCATAGTGAATAATTCATATTTTAACGAAGAGCTACCGCAGTTGATAATCAAAATCTTCATATTTTGTTTTATGCTTAAGCAACAACATTAAACAATCATGATTGTGCTCTAATTGCCGTTACAGCAATGCACCCCACAATATCCTCAACCGAAGAACCTCGAGATAAATCACTGCAGGGCCGATTCAATCCCAAAATTATTGGTCCAATTGCCCGTGCGCGACTAAATCTCTGTACTAACTTATAACCGATATTGCCCGCATCTAAATTAGGAAAAATGAGCACATTTGCTCTTCCTCCCAAAATAACATCTGCCTGCTTAATCCGGGCTACATCAGGAACAATTGCCGCATCAGCCTGTAATTCACCATCCACCAAAAGCTCAGGATCCATCTGACGAACAAGCTTTGTTGCCTTAGATACCCTTTCCACTATTTCTCCGCGTGCGGAACCTTTAGTAGAATAGCTCAATAAGGCAACGCGTGGGGGATTCTCCAAAATCTCCCTGGCTAACTCAGCCGCGGATATGGCAATACTCGCCAGTTGCCGGATGTCTGGCTGGGGAACAATTCCGCAATCAGCAAAAATAAATACCCCCTTATCCCCCCAGGAATAATCTGGTAATACCATAATAAAACAGCTGCAAGCCACTCCTAACCTAAGATTAACGCCAAGGCAACGAATTGCCGCTCGTGCCACTTCAGGCGTTGTATGAGCAGCTCCGGCAACAAATCCATCCGCAGAATTATCCCTAACCATCATTGCTGCATAATAAATAGGTTGGGAAATAATCTCTCTGGCCTCTTTAAGGCTATTCACTTTGCCTTTACGTAAATTGAAAAAATCTTGCGCATATTTTTCTTTCATCTTGGTATCTATTTTGTCCGGCGACAAAAGCAAAATTCGCGCAATTCCCTCTTTTTCAATAATCCCTGCTGCCTCCCTGATGCGGGAATCTTCGAATTCAGGCAGGATGATTGTTTTAGGTTGAATTTTTGCTCGTTCCTTAAGCCTCTGGATTATATCGTTCATTAGCAGAACCAGATAGGCACTCACTTACGTTCCTGCGCTATCTTCCTTCGGACAGCCCTTGACATCTATGATGTCAAGGGCTGGGTCGTATCGGAATTTCAATAAATTGGAATTCCGATACGATAAAATAACATAACCTCTAACTACTTGCCAACCCAACTAGGGTATCTTTCATAGATTTATTATTATAGCATTATTCTCTAACGCGGCAAGGAAAATCAAATCTTATCTCCTATCTTTTATCTTAGCGTGGAGACTGATCCCGCACCTTGTAACCGTTCGAGGTAATTTTAAACCCATGGAAAACAACCCCACGGGCATGCCCGTGGTACCTTTATCCCGCCGACAGCAATAGCTTCCCCCATCCAGTGACATCCCGCCGAGTGAGCTCTTTCTTCGCATTCATCCTAAGGCCTTTAGGCCGTGGTCTTCTGCGAAGGCGGGATAAGAATAATAAGACCGCTGAATATAAACAAGGTGCGGGGTTGACAAACCTAATAAAATGTGTTAAGTTTTATGAGCACGCGGCTTATGGAACATTAGTGGTGCCCCCCGCGCAAACGCGGGGCACCTGTTTTTCCGAGATTCCTTGGCGGAATCCCGAACCAAAAGTCCATTCATCCCCGGGCAAGCCCGGGGCTTTCTGGTTCGGGGTAAACATAATCCTTCGATTTCAGTCAGGATTATGTCCTGCACTTCGAGCCTGCTCAGTGTCCTTCGGCGAAGTGTTCTGAGCGAAGCCAAAGAGAAGCGTAGTCCAAGGACATAAGTTGCTGTGCGAATTTGACCCTTGACATTTTATTGTGACCTTTCTGGCCTAAAAATGTCAAGGGTTAACTCGGACAAATATTTTAGCTTATTCCTTCGCAGCTTCACTAAATTATGTCTTCGTTAATGCAAGATACAAATAAACTAAGAGCAGAAATAAATAAAGCCAGGGCAGAATTAAATATTCTTTATGAAATTTCCAATGCTATGCGCGCTACCTTAAAGTTGGATGAGATACTCTATATAATTCTAACCTGTATAACCGCACATACTGGCTTGGGGTTCAACCGGGCAATGCTTT
>JADHWR010000076.1 GCA_016783355.1 Candidatus Omnitrophota bacterium
GACCCCCATCTTTCTTAAATTAGTTTGCATAGAAAATATCCGATCGGTCTCCTTGACTCTCAATTCTTCGGCTCCATAAATTACTGTTTTTCCTTGCGCAAAACAGGAGGCGAGCATCAAAATGGGCAATTCATCAATTAGCTGGGGGACTTCCTCAGCCCTGACCTTCGCCGCCCTTAAACTACTGCTCTTAATAACAATATCGCCTACTGGCTCGCCGGCGGAAGTCGAGCTTTTAACGGGAATAATTTTAATATTCGCTCCCATCCGCCTTAGGACTCGAATCATTCCCATGCGAGAAGGATTTATTCCCACAAGCTTTAACACAAGATATGAATGCGGTAATAATATCGTGGCGACGATAAAAAAGCTTGCGGAAGAAATATCTGCAGGGATATCAATTCTTCCCCCAGAAGCCAGTTCTTTCTGACCCTTTTGTCCAGAGACAGAGATGCTTTTATCTTTGATTCTTATATCTGCGCTAAAATCCTTTAACATTCGCTCAGTATGGTCGCGCGTTTTTATCGGCTCGAAGATTTTAGTAGTCCCTTTAGCGTATAAGCCGGCGAGGAGCAACGCTGATTTTACCTGAGCTGAAGCCACCGGCATTTTATATCTAATTCTGCGCAAGCTGCCTCCCTTTATTGCAATCGGAGGATATTCCTCTGCTATATATTTCGGCGTCCTGCTGAATACTTGAGTCCTTTTCGCCTTAATCAATGCCCCCATCCTTCTTAAAGGCTCAGTAACCCGCCTCATCGGTCTATGACTAAGGCGCTTATCTGCAGTTAGGGTTGTACGAAATGGCTGGCCAGCGAGAACCCCTAAAACAAGTCGAAATGTAGTACCGGATTCACCAACAAAGATAGAGCCAGAAGGCCTACTTAGATTGTAAAGACCCCGGCCTTCTACGCAAAAACTAGTCTTGGAATCAGTTATCTTGGATATCTTAACCCCTAACCTTTTAAATACCCTAAGGGTTATAAGACAATCTTGACTGGTGGGAAAATTGTAAATATATGTTTTACCTTTAGCTATTGCGCTAATAATTATACTGCGGTGAGCTATAGACTTATCGCCGGGTAGGAGTATTTTCCCGCGGACAGTTCTGGCAGGTTTAATCCGATAAGACGACATTACCTTCTGACTACCTTATCACCCTCTCTAATTTTATCCTTAACCCCTCTTGATGCAAAAACACAGACACCCATTACCTCGCTACTCTTATCCACCCGAATATCCCCAATATAGCTATGATTATGATAAACGGAAAATACATCACCCACTTTTATCCCATCTTGACTGCCCAGGTTGATTACGGCAAAATCGAATTTCTTCTTCACCGTCAATACCCTGCCCTCTAAGGCAGGCGTGGCTTGGGATTGAGGCGATGCTACAGAAGGAGCCTGCTCAACCACTTCTTCTTGAGTTGCCCCCTCTACACCTTCCTGATCCGCCTTCTTTTGTTCAACGACAATCTTACCCAAGGCTACCGCGTCCTTGGCTTTAAATTTGTTTAACTCTGTTTCTAATTCAGCCTTACTTGCCTGAAGCGATTGAAGCGTTGCTTGTAGCGTTTCTATTTGTTCCTCTGTTTGAATTTGCTTAATTTTCCATTCTTTTTTTATCTCCTCCTGTTCTTGAATTTGTAATTGCAACTCATCTATTTGGGAATAAAGTTGCTGCTTTTGCGCTTCTGCCCCTTCCAAGGCTTTATTTACCTCATCAATCTCTGAGCGTGCGCTTTCTAATTGAACGCTTAATTCACTAATCTTCTCTTTCGATTCTGCTAATTCATCCTCAGCAATACGCTTCTCTGCCTTAACATTCTCTAATTCCGCATTTAAAGCGATTACCTTGAGTCTTTCTTTTTGAAAATAGGAAAATTCAACTGCTGTCCCTACGAGGGACGATATTAATAGTATGCTCAGAATAATTATGCTCGTTTTGTCTTTTTGCCCCATTGTTTTAATGACGATATGATTTACGGAGGCTCGAGATTCCGGGACGTAAATCATACGTCGGAATTACCCCTCTCCCTTCTTGCCTTCGCCCTTAGAAATCACTAAGTGATTTCAAGGACACAGTCCCGGAAATCCTTTGGATTTCACGGGACAAGAAAACAGGAGGGGTAAATTTCCCCAGCACTTATTTGAACTGTACGTTTTAGCCCAGCAAATAAGTGCTGAGTTATTTGACTTAACTGTCTGATTTTAATTAATTTTAACCCCAGCTTGATAAAAGTCAAGAAAAATCATTCGCCTTGTCAAGGCTTAAGTATACCCCGTTAGAAAAGAATTTTCTAACGGTGGCGACGGTGGCTTTAGACTACGATTAGCCTTAAGAGGTAATCACCGCCGATTTTAATCGGTGCCTCCCTAACGGGGCTAACGGGCTAAACTGGTCAACCTAAGAAAATTAGGCTATAAGTGTTCTGTAATCTGAGGGTTCTCTTGTAATATTTTTAGAAAAACGTCGATTACCTGAGGATCAAATTGAGTGCCTTGATTTCGCTTAAGTTCCTCTATAATCTCCTTAACACTCAACCGCTTACGATAAGGCCTGTCCGAATTCAACGCGTCAAAATAATCGGCCACAGCCAATATCTTTGCCCCCCGCTCAATGCTATGGCCTTGTATGCCGTCAGGATACCCTTTGCCATCATATCTCTCGTGATGATGCCTTATTAAAATAGAAACGTCTTTTAAGAAAGATAAGGATTTAACTATTGCTTCTCCCTTCAAAGGATGAAGCCTTATCTGCTCAAATTCCTCTGGCGTAAGCTTTCCCGGCTTTAAGAGAATTTCATCCTTAATACCGATCTTTCCTATATCATGGAGTAATCCAGCGTGTCTTATTGTTTCAATCTCAGCAAGGTTGCAGTTCATCTGCTTGGCGATAATCAAGGAATGTCTGGTGACATTTTCCGAATGTCTCTTTGTGTAGTGATCCTTTGCATCTATAGCTGCAGCAAGGGCAGTTACCGTCTTTAAATAATTCTCCTGCATTTGTTCATAAAGCCGAACATCCTGAAAAGCAATTGCCCCCACCTTAGCAATATAGGTCAAAAAATTCAAATCTTCTTTTGTGAAAACCTCGTCTGTCCTTTTATTACAGCCAACAATAACGCCTAAAGCCACATTCTCGACTGAGAGAGGGACACTGATAAAAGAACTCCTAAGATAGTCCTCTTTATTGATTTTCTTAAACCAAGTTTCTTCATCCAAGTTATTTACAACCAATGGTTGATTATTGCCTATCACCCATCCCGATACACTTTCTCCTTTTTTTAAAAAGGTATTCTTAACTATGTCTTCCTCGACGCCTACGGCGTACTTAATCTTGAGCTCATCTGTCCTCTCGTCTAACAAAATAAGTAGACATTGCTCTATGTCTAGGAATTTTCTAACCTCTTGGACTATATGCTTAGCAATCTCATCTTTATTAAGGTTCAGAGATATCTCTTCAATTACTCTAAAAATAAAGGCAATTTCCTCTTCATACCACATTTTTTTTTCTAATTTAGACATCGTACTAGATTCAGGTAAATCGGCCATCCTAATTTTGCTAGATAAGTTCACCTGCTGCTTATCTGCGGCTTTTATCTTTTTTGCAAAAAGAATCAACGCTAGCGCAAAGCCGATAACGAACCCAATGATCAAAAATAAGAATATGTTGTTCATCTTTCAAGCTACTGCTTTCAGGAATTCTTCCGGTATATCAGTTTTAAGTTCGACAAATTTTTCAAGACGCGGGTGAATAAAACCTAACCGATGGGCGTGTAAAGCCAAACGCCTGAAATTAGTGTTTCGACCGTATTTTTTATCACCCAGAATCGGATGCCCAATAAAACTCATGTGTACCCTTAGTTGATGGGTTCTGCCGGTAAAGGGTGTTAATTCCAAAAGGGTTATATCGGGCTTACGTTTAATCACTCGATAGCGTGTCTTTGCATATTTGTGTTTGTTACTAAAACCTACACTCATTTGCCTTCGCCCTTCAGTATTTAAACGACGGCGGGATTTGTTCGGCGGGCTATCCGCCGACTCATCCTGCGAAGCCTTGGCGAAGGAGGAAGCTTTATCATAACCCTGACTGTCACCAGCAAAGACAGACATCTTTTCTCTTTGACGAGGATGGCGGCCAATCGGCAGCTCAATAACATCTTCATTAAACCTTACTTTTCCTTTTACTAATGCTACATACTGACGTAAAATTGAATGCTCCGCAAATTGGCGCGAAAGATGGTGGTGGCTTAGATTATTTTTCGCCACCACGATTAATCCCGAGGTATCTTTATCCAAACGGTGGACAATGCCGGGTCTTTGCGGATTAATAGAAGATAAAGATGGACAATGAAAAAGCAGGCTATTTACTAAGGTACCCTGGCAATTCCCCGCCCCAGGATGAACAACCATTCCTGCCGGCTTATTTACCACCACTAGATCCTCATCCTCAAAGCGAATATCTAAGGGAATATCTTCCGAGCCTATTTCTAAAGATGCTTGCTCAGGAATTTGTAATCTAAATATCTGGCCAGTCTTGACCTTATAATGTGCATTTGGTGCCTCGCCCTCTAAGATTACCCGCTTTTGGCAAATTAACTTCTGAATAAAATTTCGCGATAAGTCCAGATGTTGCAATTGAGCAAATCTTAACAGATATAAGTCTAGGCGTATCCCTGCTTCAGCGGGTGCAACCCTTAGGGTGAATTCCTTCATTCTAAACTCTCTGCCTAAATAGTCATAAGGATTAAGAATTAAGTATTAAGTTTTTTCGTACGTACCAATTAAAATTTTATTAAATTCAGCTAATTCGTACGATTTCTGCCACAACCTGCCACTTAATCCTTACCACTTAATCCTTAATCCTACTAAATTGGTCGCCTCCTAATTCTAATCAACATAACCAACGACAGGATAAATAAGATAATGCTGATAATTTGAAAAACCGTTAGTTGGTAAATAAATATTTTGCTATCACCGCGGAAAAATTCAATGAAAAAACGCCATAAAGAATAGAGAAAAAGGTAAAGATAAAAAATCTCACCCCTGCGATAATTCCCTCCCTGCCTTATTCTTAAAATGATAAATATCCCTAACAGGGCTAACGAAGAATAGAGTTGAGTAGGAATGAGCGTTGCTCCAAAGACCGGAAAATAGAGGCCAAACTGCAAATTCTCTTTTCCAAAACAGCA
>JADHWR010000077.1 GCA_016783355.1 Candidatus Omnitrophota bacterium
GAGGCACTGTGGCGCAAGAGGATAAAGCAATCAACCCCAGACCGATAATAATTAATTTTATGATTTTACTTAAATTAATTTGCAAATCGTCTTCCTTTTTAACGCAGATATACGCAAATCTAACGCAGATTAACGCAGATGTTTTATCTGCGACCTTCTGCGTAAAATCTGCGAGAATCTGTGTTTAAAGAATGAGTTTTTAAACTGGGTATTCACTTAAAATTAAGTAGATTAATAAAATCCTGCAAAGATAATTCTTCGCCGCGGATATTTTTATCAAAATCAAATGCATGAAAATATTGGCTTAGTCTCTTAGAAGAAATTGCACCCGAGAGAGCATTCTTTAAGGTTTTTCTTCTTTGCTGAAAACTCAAACGAACAATTTTAAACAACCTCTTCTCATCTCTAGCATCTAAGGAGACCTCCTTCTTTACACTCAATTTTACTAAAGTAGAATCTACCTTAGGCTGTGGCTTAAAACAAGTTTTTTTTATTAAAAAAAGTTTCTTGGGCTCTGTGTAATATTGTAAAAAGCAACTAAACGCGCTCCAATCAGAAGTGCCATGAGTAGCGGTCATCCGCTGGGCAAATTCTTTCTGAACGGTAACAAATATTTCTTCTATTTTATTACGCAATTCCAGTAAATGCGTAATTATCGGCGTGGTAATATTATAAGGCAAATTGCCGATTACTTTAATTTTGGACGTACCCTTAAAATAACTTAAGAAATTAAAGCGGAGAATATTCTCGTTGATTATTCTTACCCGAGGGAAATTTATTAAGTTACTCTTAAGGATCGAACACAAATATGAATCTATTTCCAAAGCAAAAAGCTTCTGTGTTTTTTCAGCAATTAACCTCGTCAGCTCTCCCCTGCCAGCGCCGATTTCTATAATTGTATCCTGAGGGGTTATTGCGCATGCCTGGATAATTTTCTTTTGTATATTCTGATCAACCAGGAAATTCTGGCCTAAGTATTTCTTAGGCCAGAAATGTTTTCCCCCAGTTTGCTCCTTCAACAGCAAAAACTCCCTAAATATGTTCAGAATATGTTCGGACTTTTAGTCCTCACATTGTCTAACCAGTAATATACGTCTCAACTAGAATCTCTAAAACCAGCGATTACTTAAATCTCCTTAGATTTTTAGTGCACTCGACAGCAGTTTTTATTGCCGCAATTAAGCTATCCGGACAAGCAATATTCCTGCCTGCAATATCAAACCCCGTACCGTGCAAGGGCGAAGTACGTACAAAGTCAAGCCCTAAAGTGAGATTTACCCCTGATTTAAAGTCAAGAATCTTTAAGGGGATGAGCGCCTGATCATGGTACATCGCAATCACCGCATTAAAATGACTCCGGCTAGCAGCGAAAAAAGCTGAATCTGCAGGCATAGGTCCGATGATGTTCTTTATTAACCGCCTTGCCCTCTTAATCGCGGGAATAACCAGCTTAATTTCCTCCCTGCCCAATAAACCACTTTCTCCGGCATGAGGATTTAAAGCAGCTACGCAAATCTTAGGCTGAGTAATCGCAAAATACTTACGCAGTGCTTTATCGGTGGTTAAAATTGTTTTATAAATTACCTCCCCACCTAAAGCAGAACTTATCCGATTTAAAGCTAAATGCCGCGTCACCAGGCTTATCTTAAGATATTTATTAAGCAACATCATTACCAAATCTTGTTTTTCCTTGGTAAATGCAGAGGCAAGAAATTCTGTGTGTCCATTATATCGGTAGCCTGCCAGGTTTATTGCCTCTTTAGAAATCGGCGCAGTAACCAAACAGTCAATCCGCTTGCTCTTGATTAATTCCACAGACTTCCTAAGATACCCCATCGCCGCCTGTCCGAAATCTTTCTTTACTTTACCAAATGAAAAATTTTTATGGGGTACATTTCTTAAATCAATGAATTCGCAATCTCCGGCTTTGGACTTGGGGCTTGCGGTTTTCTCAAATACCCATTTATCTCCGATTACTAAGATTTTGCCTAATTTGGCTACTCCCCTGCGCGCTAAAATCTTGGCAATTATCTCCGGCCCCACGCCTGCCGGATCCCCCATGGTTATGCCTATGTTTATCGGTCTCATTATAAGCTAACCGCTAACTCAATACTTATAACTATCTTTAATCTCAATATAGGCCTCGGACTTAAGTTTGTTTAACCACTCAACCAGGGCTTCCTGCATTTTGCTCTCAAAGAGGAGTTGTTGAGCCTCCTGCTGTACTTCGGGGAGTGATCTTTTTTTAGCCGGCGGGACTATCTCTTTAACCTCAAATATATAAAAGTTTTTATCGATATTGCAAATCTGCGAAAGGCCGCTTGTTTCTAAGTCGAACACTATATCCGCGATTTCTTCTTTTAGTTGCTTGAGAGTTACCCAACCCAAGTTCGTTATCTCTAAAGAATATTCCTTGGCGATCGCATCTAAGTCTTTATATTTAGCAATTGATTTTTCTAGCTTCTGAGCTAACTGGGAGTCTTCGATAATTAGGAACCGCACCAGCCTTTTCTCTGGCTGATTAAAATATTCGTTATGTGCATAATAGTAATCGGTTACCTCCTGCGGGGTAATCACAATATTGCTTTTAATTTTGCTATTAATTATTTCGAATATTAATAACTGTTCCTTTATCTTTAATTCCAGTTCCGCTAAACTTAAGCCCTGGGCGGCTAATGTATTTTGAAAGTCTGCCTCGGTTGAATATTTTTTTCTAATCTGTTTTAACCTTGATTTTATCTGATTTTGATCAACGGGAGTATCCTCCTTATACGCTGCCTGCAAAATGAGCCGGTCTTCAATAAGCCGCGTTATTAAGCCGGGCAACATCTGTTTTATTCTTTGCTCAGTCTCTTGCTCGGAATATTGACCGGATAGCTGCAACCGCATAAAATTAGTAAAATTATTCAGGTCTTTCTGAGTAATCACCTCATTATCAACAATCGCTACCAGGCCATCCTCCGTCGCTAATGCTTCACCGAATATACCTGTAGAATTACGCCTCAGTTGAATATCACGGGGAAGGGCTAAGCAAAAAACAAATATCAAAAATGGAAAACAACCCCACAGGCATGCCCGTGGTACCTTTATTGACCCCGACAGCAAAACACTGCGAAAATTCATCCTGAATTTTCTTGTTGCTGTCGGGGTTATCCCGCCGACTTGAATTGCTTGCCCATCCAGTGACATCCCCTGCCGAGTGAGCTCTTTCTTCGCATTCATCCTAAGGCCTTTAGGCCGTGTGGACTTCTTGCGAAGGCGGGATAACCACAAGGTGCGGTTCGGGAACTTGAATTTCATATCTGCGAAACTGTAACTTATTTTACCCCGTTAGACCCTTCCTTAAAAAGGAATAGGAAGGGTCTAACGGGGTTTACTCATTGCACCTGACTTTTAATCTTTGCAAAAGCCTCTACGGATTCACGTAAAAGCCGACAATATAAATCAAAGCCTACGGCGGTAATGAATCCGTGCTGCTGCGCCCCTAATAAATTGCCTGCTCCGCGAATCTCTAAATCCTGCATCGCGATCTTAAACCCCGATCCCAACTCAGAATATTCCTGCAAAGCTTTCAGCCTTTTTCTTGCTTCGTCCGATAATCGCCCCTTGCGCGGTAGGAGAAAATAGGCAAAGGCAGTTCGATTAAATCTGCCTACCCTGCCGCGCAATTGATGCAAATCTGCCAAACCAAAATAATCAGCATTATTTACGATCAGTGTATTGACATTGGGAATATCTAAGCCCGATTCGACAATAACCGTAGAGATAAGCACGCTAATCTGAGAATTTAAAAATTTAATCATCGCTAATGCTATCTGGTGCGCAGGCATTTGTCCATGAATAATACCGACTTTTATCTCGGGGGGCAATTTCTGAGTTAGCTTCCTGGCGACCTTTTCAATATCTAAAATTCGATTATGCACAAAATAAACTTGACCTTTGCGCTTTATCTCATTTAAGATTGCTTGTCGGATTAGATCATCGTCATATTCTAACACAAAGGTCTTAATCGGCAAGCGATTTTCTGGCGGAGTATCGATTATTGAGAAATCCCTGATTTGCATCAGGCTCATATATAAGGTGCGTGGTATCGGCGTAGCAGTAAGGGTAAGTAGATCGCAATTTAAACGTAAATGCTTCAAGGCCTCTTTGCTCTTTACCCCAAACCTCTGCTCCTCGTCAATAATCACTAACCCTAAATCATTAAATTTGATATTCTTAGTTAAAAGGCAGTGCGTACCAATAATTATATCGACCTTGCCATCCGCTAAATCCTTGATGATCTGGCCTTGTTGGCTTCTTTTAACCAGACGAGAAAGCATCTCCACGCGAATAGGAAATTTCTCAACCCGCTTAATAAAGTTCTGGTAATGCTGCTGGGCTAAAATCGTGGTCGGGACCAAAAATGCTACTTGCTTATTATTGATTACGCTTTTGAAGGCTGCGCGCAAGGCTATTTCTGTTTTGCCATAACCTACATCTCCGCATAAAAGCCGATCCATCGGTTTTGCCGTCTCCATATCTCGCTTTACTTCCTGCCATGCCCTTGCTTGTCCGGGCGTCTCCGCAAAAAGAAATCCTGCCTCAAACTCCTTCTCCCAAGGCGCATCTTTAGAATAAGCAAAACCGATCTTCTCTTTGCGCATCGCCTCAGTTGATAATAGCTCCCAGGCCAGCTGCTGAATGCCTCTGCGCGCTCGCTGCTTAGTGCGCAGCCATTCCTTAGTTCCCAAGCGATTTAGTTTTGGGCGGCGCAAACCAAAGGCTATATATCTTTGAACTAAATGTACCTGATCAAGAGGAACAAATAATTTCTCTCCACGGTCATACTCGATAACCAAATGTTCTCTAAACGCATCCTGAATCCTAATCTTTTCAATCCCTAAGAACTTGCCAACCCCATAGCGATTATGCACTACATAGTCGCCAAACTTTATATCTAAAAAATTAGTAAGGGGCAGATCTTCTCGAAAGTGGACCAGACGGGTTCCGCGGGTTTTAGATACAGGTAAAACAATCACCACCATATGATCCCAAAAGCTCCTGCCTGTAGGTAAATCAATGCTCCTTAGGGTAAGAATCTGATTTCCCTCCCACTCGATACGCAAAGGTAATTCGAAACTCAGCGGCCAAACATCAATGATGCCGCCCCGGTGAGAAAACTCACC
>JADHWR010000078.1 GCA_016783355.1 Candidatus Omnitrophota bacterium
GCACTCTTAACTACCGTAGCCGGCCTGCTTGTAGCGATCCCTGCATTTGTCGTTTACAATTATCTTGTTAGTCGGGTAAACAGTTTTCTCCTGGAGATGGAGAAGGCATCCACGGAGTTGGTAAATTTCTTAGCCGAATGAAATAATAGGATTATTTAATGCAGATTCTCGCAGATTACACGCGGATGGTCGCAGATAAAAATATCTGCGTGTATCTGCGTTGGATTTGCGTAAATCTGCGTTCAATATGAGATTCAAACGTCATATAGAATTAGAACACGGGTTAAGGCAGATCGATATTGCTCCTTTAGTTGATGTAATTTTTCAACTGTTAATATTCTTTATGCTTACCTCTAGTTTTATTATACCGTCGGGGATTAGGGTTAACTTGCCCAAAGCAGTCACCAGTCAAATGGTTAAATCCCGAAGTCTGGAAGTCGTAGTTTCGGGAGAAAATGTTATTTATATTGATAGCAGGGTAGTAACTATTCAAGAACTAAAATCTATTCTCAAGGGATTAGCAGCACACAACCAGCCCTTGCTGATTAAGGCTGACCGACGGGCTCAGCTGGGCAGAGTGGTGGAGATTTGGGATATGGCACGAAATTTGGGTCTATCTCAAGTGAATATTGCTACGTTTCAGGAGTGATTATCCGTTAGCCCGTTAATCCGTTGAACAGATAGTTGGCAAGGGGAGAAACAGGCAACAGATATGTCTTTAAGTCTAAAATCAGCTGTATTTATTTCTTTAATTTGGCACATTTTTTGTTTTAATAGCTTAGAGTTTACCTTTAATCATAAACAGATCAAGGGTGATCTTGAGTTTAGTAAGATCTTTTTTTTGGGCTCAATTCTGCAAAGAATAGATTATCGCCCAAAATCACTGAGTCGCGTTACATCTGGCCCCCAATTTTTCCGCTCGACGATAAAGTCCTCGACGGGTAAAGAGGTTATGTTGAGGCCTTTTATTTCTCAGCCAAGTTCTGAATTTAAAAAACCACACCCGGTCAATTTAACCGATCACAAAATAGGCTATTTTCCGCTTCTATCTGCGCCAGAGATAAAAAAAGTAGACTCAAGCATAATGTTCTATCCGCCTATGCCGTATCACTTTCTTTTATATTTTAAGGATCGACAGACAGCGCATATGGAGGTCGCTTTTTATATTTCACCAAAAGGTAAAGTAGCAAAAATAAGAAGGAAGATATCATCGGGCAACCCCGAGGTTGACCTATTGGTTATGCGCAACCTTGTTCATTTTCTCAATCTTTGCAAATCGAATTTTGCATTAGGCTCTTGGCAAACAGTTAAGATTGATCTGAGCCCCTAAGATAAGAGGCAAGGTAGAGAAAAGAAGGTAGAATGATAAAGGTTGATTTTTCTATAGCTGTCTCTTTCTATTTACTTATCTGTTTAGGCTTTGTATTCTATCTTTGGTTGCTTTTTAAAAAGAGAATGTTCTTTAAGGAATTTTTGACACTAAGTCCAAGATTCATATGGTGTTGCAGTATTTGCACCTATACCTATTTTACTACTCATAAAACAGAAATTTCGGTTTGTCCTCGCTGCAGTAGTTATAATAAATATAGTCAAAGCCATAGGTTTTCCTTGACAAAAGAGAAAGGGGGTGATATAAGAATTTGAACTTAAGGACAAAATCCTGGCAGATAAGCTAAGTAGGTGTATTTAAGCCATGAGGCCTAATCTATATACAATCCGTGCCTAAAATAGTCTAGGCTAGAGACAAGAAGGCCGGGGTTTAAATTTTATTATTATTTGTCTTAATCCTGCTATTGGAGAGGAGGTTAGTTAAAATGAGAAGGGGTTTTACTTTGGTAGAGGTTATTATTGTGGCAGCAATTATTGCCTTATTGGTCGGAATTGCTTTACCTAATTGGCTCAAAATGAGAATAAAAACTAACGAGAATAATGCTCAAGAGATTTTGAAAAAAATCTCTGAGGCTTGTGATCATTATGCGGCAGCAAACAATGGAGATTATCCAAGACAGATAGCGCATTTAACCGACGCTACTGCGTCATATCTTGATGAAGACTATACGGCATTATCAAGGCAGGGGTATAATTTTAGTTGTGATGAGATGAGCATTTCAGGTTATACTTGTACGGCTGCGCCGGTAACTTGCCAGACAACAGGCAGTAAGACTTTTATGATCATCACCGGCGGGGTCCTGACTCAGGCGCCTTGTGGTGGCGAAACTTAGATAGCCTATTTTTAGAGATAATTCAGTTTAGCCGGGTATCTTATCCCGCCTTCGCAGAAGACCACGGCCTAAAGGCCTTAGGATGAATGCGAAGAAAGAGCTCACTCGGCGGGATGTCACTGGATGGGGGAAGTTATTGCTGTCGGCGGGATAAATAAAGGTATCACGGGCATGCCCGTGGGGTTGTTTTCCATATTTGAGGTGCGGGGTGAGTTTAGGACAGGGGCCAGAAACGATGAGATTATTGAGGAGGGGGTTTACTTTCCTTGGGCTGTTGATTGGTGTGTCCATAATTACCTTATTGGCGGTGATCATTATACCACAATTGTTGTCTTTGAACATGGCTGCTAATCAATCAGCAGCGCGGGTAGCTTTAAAGGCAATTTCTACAGCGTTAGAAACCTATGCCGCAGAAGGCAATCAAGGCTACCCTACGGATATATCAATTCTAATCATAGGAAATCCCCCGTATCTTAATCAGAATTATGTTGAGGATTCTCCTGTTCAGGGATACGACTATGCTTGTGAATCCTTAGAGGTCAGTGGGTATAGTTGTAGTGCAAGGCCTCAACATTGTGGTTGGACCGGTTCAAAGATATATACAATTACAACTGGTGGCGCGCTCACTGAGGTTGATTGCCGTCCATAAGATATCCAAATTAGAGAAGGCCAAGAATAATATTGAGGCTAAGCCTCATTAGGGATTATGCCTAAAGAAATATTAATTAATGCAGATTTGCCAGAAAAACGAGTAGCCGTTGTTGCCGATGGGAAGTTAGAGGAATTCTATATTGAACGCCCCGAAGATAAAACTATTGTCGGCAATATCTATAAAGGGCGAATTGAGACTGTGGTTCCCTCTTTAAAAGCTGCCTTTGTGGATATTGGTCAAAGCAAGAAGGGCTTTCTTTATCTTTCAGAGATTGAAAATAGGATTTATGGAGCAACCGAAGAGATAAGTCCGGATAGAGATAGTAAGTTGCTAAAGAAAAATAACAAGACTCAAGCGCAGAAGCCCTCTGCGCGCTTAGAGCTAAAAAAGGGTGATGAGGTTTTAGTTCAGGTGGTTAAAGAGGCATTTGGTACAAAGGGCCCGCGCATCTCAGGCGATATTGGCCTGGCAGGGAGATTTTTGGTTTTGGTTCCTCAGAGTACTCATTGGGGGATCTCTCGGCGCATTGAGGATGAGAAGGAAAGGAAGCGGCTAAGGTCTATTATGGAGAAGTCGCGATTGCCTAAAAATGTCGGTTTTATTGTACGCACTGCTGCTGTTGGTAAATCAGCAAAAGAACTTATGCGCGATGCCCATTTTTTACTTAGATTGTGGTCAAGAGTCAAGAAGACATCTTATCGCCGGGCCGCACCAAGTTTAGTATACGAAGAATACGACTTGATTTTGCGCATAATCCGCGATTCATTTATCGAGGAGATTTCCCGGGTTATTGTTGATTCAAAAACTGAATATCGGCGCATCCATAACTTTGTATGCGCCTTTCAGAAGGATTTGGTAAAGCGAATTAGCTTTTACCAGGGACCGGACTTATTTTTTGAGCGAGATGTTGAAAAACAGATTAATAAAATCTTTGAAAGGTGTGTTTATCTGAAATCCAAGGCTTATATTGTTATTGAGCCTACTGAGGGGCTAGTCGTAATTGACGTTAATAGCGGAGGATTCAAGAAGAATATTTCTCCCGAAGAAGCAGCAACCAAAATTAACGCAGAAGCAGCAGTGGAGGCTGCTCGTCAATTGCGCCTACGTGATTTAGGTGGTATTATTGTAATCGACTTTATTGATATGGAAAAAGAAGAACACCGGCGAGAGATTTCCAATATTCTTAATCGTCAGTTAAGTAAGGACAGGGCTAAATATGATTGCTTAGATATATCCAAATTTGGCTTAGTTCAGCTGACCCGTGAGCGCGTGTACAGTACTATCCAGGCACAAACTTACGAACAATGCCCCTATTGTCAAGGAAGAGGGAAAATGAAGTCAGAGATGACCTTATGCATCTTGGCCTTTCGTCAGTTAAAGCGACACCTGCAATCTAACCATCCAGCTGAGGTTAATCTAAGCCTTAATCCGCAAGTTGCTGCCTTGATGGAGAAATACCGAGATTCCCTACGAATTCTGGAACGCAAATTCCATGCCAAAATAAACCTCATCTCCAATCTTGCCCAGGTCTTAGAGGAGATAAAGATCGAGTGACTCCCGCACTCAACAAATTCCTTTACGCGTCTCCATCTCTGTGTTAAATTAGCATCAAAGACAAGGTATTGCATAAGGCGTACTCCTTTCTCTTAGGGATGGCTCATAGACCAAGCCCGTTTGGTTAATAAGATTTCTTATCAAGAGAAGGATACGCCTTTTAAAATTGGTTTTCAAGGTGTCATTCTCCGGTTTAACCGGAGAATCCAGATATTCTGGATCCTCCGATCAAGTCGGAGGATGACAAAAAACTTAATTTACCCCGTTAGAAAGAAAGCGTTATACCAGAGGAAAATCTATCTTTCTAACGGGGTTTATACAATTTTCAGTAACCCCCGCACTTAAAGATAACTTGATTTCTCCGCTTTTATATGATAATATTATACTTTCAAATCAAATGAAGACATAATCCAGCCCTCTAACTAAGAGGGATACTCTCATAAGACATAGAGGGCTGGGATATGTGTCTGAATTTGTCCCGCTGAGTGCATCAAAATTATAGAACAGAATTTTGATGCATCTTACGAGGCGGGATAATTGGACCATATCCCTTGCTTAAACAAACTAACCCTAAAGGGTAGACCTTACTAATCCTTTTAACCCTAAAGGGTAGACCTTCCTCATTCCTTTTAAAGGAAGGGTCTTAAGGAAGGGCCTAAAATTCCCCTGCGAAATTGCGAAGCAATTTGGCAGGACTAGTCCTTCAGAATTTCTTCGAAATTCAGAAGGGT
>JADHWR010000013.1 GCA_016783355.1 Candidatus Omnitrophota bacterium
TCTCTGTTCGCGCATCCTTTATTTGGCCTTGGACATTACTTAATTTACTAACTAAACTCTCTTTTTCCTCATCCATCCGGGCAATGCTCATCCGTCTTGATTCTAAATTTTGCGCGGTCTTCACCAGCTCCTTGACTAAAAAGCGGTTTCTCTTTACCAGCTGATAATTAAAATAACCACTGACAGATACTCCTAAAAATAAAATAATAAGGATGGTTACCCCAACACGCAGGATTAAATATCTAAACCAAGCATAATGGACGATGCGGGTGTTTGCCTTTGGAGAAATATCAATATAAGATAAGCCGACAATGTAGTGTCCCGGCTCTTGAGGAACCTCTTCTATCCAAACCGGCCTTGCCTTTGCATAGGCAGAATGACGAAAAAGAGGAATATGGATATTTAATAATAAATCGACCCTCGTCTCTTTTATCTCCTTAATTAATTCTGGCCTAATGTGACTAAAGGATAGAGCAATTCCTCCTCGGGAGATGTTGTTCGTAAAGCCAACACACCAGTCAGTGAGAAAGGTCTGTTTATCAAAAAGAACCAGCCGAAAATCTACAGGAAAGACTGAAGTGAGACGAATATATCTTCTTTTTTCCTTATTCTTGTGCCTCATATTCTAAGACTATCCTTTCCTTTATCTGGGAAGATAGCTGCTCCAGGAAATCTTTAAATTGCCGATATTGTGCAGCGGCAACCTCTTTTTTCTTAAGTTCTGTAATCTGTTTAAAATAGATGGAGCTGCTATCTTGCCCAGGCGCAGCCTCTGTTCGATATTGCACAACTAATTTAAACCAGGGGCACTCCTCCTCTGTTTGCGTGGGAAGATATAAAATCTTTGTGCCTTTGGGTAAAACAATTTCGAGTTCCTGCTCTTTAATATATGGTGGGCCTAAATCAATCGGCCAGCGCCGTATCTGCCTGGCGACAGATGATGTATCCAACTGCACTAACTGAGGTAGAATTCTAAGTTTTCCTGCCCTCTGCCAATAATCTGTACCGGCAAAAGAATAATCTAAAACCAGAGGGACATTTAAGTTGTCCACATTTTTAATCTCATATTCGGTTAACTTTGCCTTACTTAAAAATTGGATGCTTTGGGAAAGCATCTCCTTAATAGAATCAGGCGGACTGTATTTTAACCAGAAACGCTGACCTTGGTCGTAAAAACCAAAGGTACTAACACGCTTCTCTGCTTTTATTGTTTCATCGGGTGCAATATGAATTTTAAGAAAAGACTGCATCCTGTTATGCTCAGGTTCAAACTGGGGTATTTCGGCAATCTGATAATGTCCTTTTGCGCCAAAAACAAAAACTCTTCTTTCCTGGTCATCTGTAGGCAAATCGCCAAAGGAACAAGTTGATGCTGTGGGGTCAAGAAAAATCAAATCTCCGTCTAATTCAAGACCGGCAATGCAATGGTTAAAATAAAGACTGGGGAAATCCTCTTCTAAATTAAGGTAATCGTCTGTGCCAATTAATACAGGATGCGCAACTTCTCCGAGCTCTTTTAACATTGTAATCAAAAGTATTGTTTGGTCTTTACAATCACCGTATTTATTAAAAAATATCTCGCTGGCTGCGTGTGGCTCAAAGCCGGCGCGGCCATATTCAACAGCAACATAGCGAATTTCCTGCGCACAAAAATTATAGATTGCCTTTATTTTCTCAAGTCTTCCTTCCTCGTCTTTAGTTAAATCCTTTACCTTCTTGCGAATCGCCTCATCTGAGGCCATCTTTCCCAATGCCAAATCCCACCACCAATGATAAATCTCCTGCCACGAATCAAAGGTTGAAACACAAATCAGGGGGTTAATCTTGGCATAAGAGGGCATATTTGATTCGGGGATAATTTGTGGTATGTCCGCAAACTGCCAATAATACTCTTTGTAATCTTCGCTCTCTTTTATCCGAGGTTGTAATTGCGCACCAAAGGTATTATATTCTTCATTTAAGGTTCTATAATGAAAAGGGTAATCCTTTGGAATTTTTATCTTGAGTTCTGCCTTCATAATTGGCTGTTTTTCTCTTGGGGAGTAAAAAAGAACAAAATCCTTCATATTTATTAACTCGTGACGTATGAGTTTATATTTGTATTCAATAATTACACCTACACTGACCTCGGGAAAAGAGATAATCCTGCAGCGCGCATTGCTGTAAAGAGGAAAATTAAGGTATTTGGAGACATCACGAATGTGGCGAGCGCCAACAGAGGTAACTGTGCCATCAGGCTGAATTGTGCGCGCGTATTCTAATTCTACTTCTTCATCTGTCGAGTCATAACCAATGACAATCTCGGCGAAATCCTCTTTCCCCCGCTCATTTAAAATCTTAATCATAAAATGCTCATGAAATTCAGCTTGCCAGTCTTCGGTAATTTCAATCTCCTCGTTGCAAAATAAAACAACTGCTCCTGCCTCAGGATATGTTTCAGGCCGGGGTGAGGAGGCAATTATCTCCTGGGTTTCCGCAGAAAAGAGCCCTTCTAAACTAGAGATAGAATTGATAAACTGAATTCGCCGACGTGCCTCTTTTTTATAAAACTCATCTTCGATATTCTCATAAATTTCCACAGCCTGGGGATAAAGATTTAGCTCTTCGCAGGTAAGGCCGTAATAATATTGCAACCGGGGTATAAGTCTCTCCTCTATCTGCTTAAACAAATTCAGAGCCTGAGTAAACTTACTTAATTTATAATAGCATAAGGCCAGATATTCCTCTGCGCCGGGCTCGTTTGTGTTTAAAAACTCTTCACAAGCCTGCGAAAACTTACCCTGATTATAATAAAGCAGGCCCAATTCAAAATGGACCTGATTTAAATCTTTCTTTTCCCTGATTAAATCTTTATATCGAGACTCTGCCTTCTCATATAGATTTTGCGCCCTTTGCGAATAAATCCTCGCCTCATCGAGCGTGTCTTTCTGACCGCAGCCGGATAAAAGAAAGAAGGCACAAAAGGTAAATACCCCAAAAAAGGCAGTCCAAAATTTAAAATTCCTTGAAACATTATGGAATTGATTGAGCATTTTTATTTCAGTCATTGGGTTATTGGGATTTCATTAGTCATTGAGTAATTGAACATTGGTCATTTGAATATTTCAGTAAGTCATACTACCTCTATCTGCAATATATTATCGATTCTAAAGGTACGTTCTTCTTTGCGCAGATTACAGTATCCAATAAGATACCTACGCTTTTTCTCTTCTTTTATCTGGCGAGGACTAACCTCCCGCTCGCTAACCTCGCCGGATGAACCGGAAAAATACCTGAGCCTTAAATCGAGCCCTAAATTTATTGCCTCCCGAATCTGGGAAATCTTTGTATTATTTATATCGCGCAGGGTATGAGAGCTTAACCCGAATAAACTAACTAAATTCTCAAAGTCTAAAATTCCTTTCTCTTTAAGCAGTCCTTTTAGGGAATTGAATACACTAATCGTAATCTGCACATCAGAAAAGGCGCGATGTTTCTGGACTACGTTTATCCCTAATGTTCGAGCAACAAACCAAAGGCTATAACGCGCTAAACCCGGAAGAACCAGTCTTGCCATTCTTAATAAATCTATTGCCTGGGGCAAACTTGGAGATTTCAAGCCGGTTAATGCTAACTCATTTTGCAGAAATCCAAAATCAAAGGGTGCATTGTAAGAAACAAGACAAGAGCCAGAAATAAAGCGCAGAAAATCAGGAAGAATCATCTTGATATGTGGTGCATTGAGGAGCATCTCCTGGCTGATTCTATTTACTTCATAGGCAGAAGGTGAAATTAAACGGTCAGGATTAACCAGGGAATGAAGATTGCCTAAAATCTCTTTATTTCTGATGCGCGTGGCAGCAATCTCAACGATTCTGTCTCCTGACTCAGGTGCTAAACCCGTTGTCTCCAAATCAAAAACCGTAAACTCTACCTCTTCAATCTTCATAATCTCTTAGGGGACGGTTCTCGCTAAGTCCTTGGTTTACAAGAAGTTAAAAATAATTATTAATTTATTTTTATCTTATTGTATTACAACAGGTTAGCGAGAACCGTCCCCCTTTTTAACGTCCGCTACTTAATCTCATTGCCAGCATTGGTGGCAGGCCCGCAGAAATAATCTTCTTTTGAGACGTCGCAATATCATAATCCAATCTCTTCAGTATTAACTCTTTACTCTGGCTGTCATAAATGCAAAAGCTCACCCTTTTATCTCCATTGCGCGGCTGACCAACGCTTCCCACATTAATAATATATTTAGAATCTTGCTCTAATTGCAAAGGAGTTCTATGCTGGTAATAAATACCTCCTTCCTTGGTCTGGATAAAGATGCCTGCCGAGTGGCTGTGCCCAATAAAACAAAGGGTCTTAGGCATTAATAAAAATGTCTGCCTTGCCTGATCAAAATCAAATATATAATTAAACTCTTGAGGTTGATCTAGGCTGCCATGTACGCAGATTAAATCATCATTTTCATAAATTAGCCCCAGGGATTGCAAATAGCAAATATTTTCCGGACTCAGTTGCCTTTTAGTCCAAAGTATGGCCTGTGCTGCCCAATCATTAAAATATTCTATAGAGAATTTATCTATTGCCGCCCAATCGTGATTACCCGCAATCGTGATATTGGCAAAATCCCGAATTTGTTGGATACACTGATTAGGATTGGCACCATAACCAACAAGGTCGCCGAGACAAATATTGAAATCAACTGCCTCGAGGCCTAAACCCTTAATCAGAGCCTCTGTTGCCTCTAAGTTAGCGTGAATGTCAGAAAATATGGCATAGCGCATCAGAATCGAATGTTAAACCCCTGAAACTCGCCTGTTGGCGGCAACCAATCTATATCTACATTCTGAATATACTGCGAAAATTTCTGGCGCAGGCGGCTGAGGAATTCACGTAAAGTTTCCTCCTCTGCCTCGGCAACCACTTCAACCCTCCCATCATGCAGGTTCTTTACCCAACCGACAACACTCAAGGTCCGGGCAAGGTCCTCGGTTATAAATCTAAACCCAACGCCCTGGACATAACCAGCGAAATATAGATGTATTTGTGCCCGCACCATAAATAATTATACTACGAAAACAAAAAAAGCCGAAAATCTCTTTTTCGGCCTTCTGTTCCAATGCGCCTGCCCCATCACGGCGGGGGGTTTGGAATAAAGGTTAAGAAACGTCTTTTGAGCACGGATATTGACCTGTCCAGATATACAAGCAAATCTGCTCGCGAGTAAGTCCGATCGCCTTAACCATATCATCGACCGTCTGATATTTCAAAGTGGTTACGCCTAACTCCTTGGCAATATATTTTACCATCTTCTTATATTTTTTTGAATTATGGTCAAGGTATTCACTGATATCTTCAATATCCCTTCCTTCGATTGCGCGGATTGCGCGCCGTGCAGCTAACTCCTCTTTTCCTTTTGTAGAATAGTCCAATCTACTGGGAAAAAGATATGGTGGACAGGCAATCCTTAAATGAACTTCCTTTGCGCCGTTCTCCCATAACTTCTGTAATGTATAATTTTTTAATTGTGTTCCCCTCACAATAGAATCATCGCAAAGAACAATCCTTTTGCCTTGAATCAACTCCTTAATCGGAATTAACTTCATTCTTGCAATTAAATCCCGCGTCTCTTGAGATGGTGGCGTATAACTCCTGTCGTAACCTGGTGTATACTTAACCAAGGGTCTTCTGAAAGGAATCCCTGACTCCAGAGCATAGCCAATAGCATGGGTAGTTCCTGAATCGGGAATACCAGCAACCAAATCTGCCGCGACATTATCGCCTCCTGCCAGATACCTTCCGCATCTCTCTCTGACAACCTCCACATTTATCCCTTCGTAGGAAGAAGCAGGAAATCCTGTGTAAATCCATAAGAAACCATTAATCTGGATAATCGGCTCAGGCTTTTTCTTTACTGTGATTGCCTTCTCATTAATAAAAACAATTTCTCCGGGTGAAAGAATCTTTGTTGACTGAAAGCCTAAATTCGAAAAGGCAGAGGTTTCCGTCGCCACAGCAAATCCACCCCTATTTTGCCCAACCACCAAAGGTGAATATCCAAGTTTATCCCTTGCTGCCCATAAGCCATGCTTTGTTAAAAGCAAAAGTGAACAGGAGCCACGAATCAAAGAAAACATCCTCTTAATGCCCTCAACAATAGTGTTTTCTCTAATGATTAACTTTGCGACGAGCTCTGTCATATTCACCTTACCATCAATTGAATCACTAAGAGATACGCCTTGAGTAAATAAGTCCTTTGCTAAATCCTTGCTATTCTCAATAAAGCCGGTAGTGCAAATAGCAAAAAGGCCAAACTTTGAATCAATGGAAATTGGCTGGGGGTTCTGTGTGCTGATTACCCCAATACCCTTATTTCCTTTTAATGCCTGATACTCGGTGTAAAACCTTGCCTTAAACTGAGTCCGGCTTATATCATGTATCTTCTTATTAAGACTCTCGCCCCACACAGCCAGACCCCCAAACTGTGTTCCTAAATGAGAGTGATAATCTGTCCCGTAGAAAAGGACCTCACGACAGTCTTTCTTTAAAACAACACCAAAAATCCCACTCATCTCTTCTCCTCAATGAGTCCGCCAAAGTTCGTTGGCGGACGAATTGATCCCGCCGAATGCTCTAAAATTATCCCCTGCGGGGAGAATTTTAGAGCAGTTTATGAGGCGGGATATATACATTATTATATTAATCTGGTATAATTTTCAGGATGTCTATATTATAAATAAGTCTCTTGAGAGAAAATTTCCATCAACGGTGAGATTAATCTTTAATTTTCTTAAGCCTGCCTCATCGCCAGGTGTAGGAATATGCGTAAGGTGCGCCTCGCAGCCAGCAAGTTCATTCAACCTTTCCATTGCCAGTTCTGCTGTAGGATTGGTTGCTGCACTTATACTCAAGGCAATCAATGTCTCCTCTAAATCCAGACTCTCTGACTTTAGTCCTAAGATATTCTTTTTTAAATTACGAATATAGTCGATTATCTTTGGAGAGAGAATGTGAATCTTATCCGGTATCTCAGCTAACTCCTTTATTGCATTGAGAACAAGAGCAGAAGAAGGATGCATCAGAGAAGAACTCTTTCCTGTAATAATCTTACTGTCATTTAATTCAATCGCCGCCCCGCAGGCAATCCCATTTTCATGTTTTCCCTTTTTCTGTGCCTGCTCTGCTGCTCGTCTTGCTGGCAAGACAACAGACCTCTCCTCAGGTTTTAAATTCGACTCATCCAAAAGCATCAAAATCTTCTCTACTGTCTCTTTTCTCTCCACGCCAATGATATTCTCATAATTATACCTAAAATATCTTCTGATTAACTCATGCCTTGCTGCCTCTTTTGCTACTGCCTGATCAATAATGGCAAAGCCGACACGATTTACGCTCATATCTGTTGGTGACTGATAAGGTAACTCAGAACCTGAGATCTTCTCCAGTATCTTTTTAAACACAGGAAATATCTCTACATCACGATTATAATTAACAGCACTTTGATTGTAAGCACTTAAATGAAAAGGGTCAATGAGGTTGAAATCACTGATATCAGCAGTTGCTGCCTCATAGGCTAAATTTAAAGGATGCTTTACGCCTAAGTTCCAAATCGGAAATGTCTCAAACTTGGCGTATCCTGATTTTATTCCCTTTTTATAATCATGATAGAGCTGAGAAAGACAGGTGGCTAATTTCCCGCTTCCCGGCCCAGGGCCAGTAACAACAACCAGGGGATTTTTTGTTTCGATATAAGTGTTTCTTCCGTAACCATCCTCGCTAACAATCAAATCGACATCTGTCGGATATCCTGCTGTTGCCTGGTGAAGATAAACCTTGATACCCCTCTTTTCTAATTTATTCTTAAACTTAATTGCCTGAATCTGATGAGCAAAACGGGTAATCACAACAGCCCTAATATCTAATTCATTAGCCCTTAAATCATCAATGAGCTTCAATGCATCGACATCATAAGTGATGCCAAAGTCCCCCCTGATTCTTCCCTTTTCAATATCACCCGCATATATACAAAGCAGAATATCAAGTTTATTCTTAAGCTGCTTAAGTAATTTTATCTTAACATTCGGGTCATAACCAGGCAAGACCCTCGCCGCATGATAATCATACAAAAGCTTACCGCCAAACTCAAGATAGAGCTTTCCCGAGAATCGAGCAACCCTTTCTAAAATTGCTTCACTTTGCTCCTTAAGATATTTCTCGTTATCAAAAGCAACCTTTTTAATCATCATCTAAAGCTTTTTAAATGCTGTGCGAAAAGCAGAAGAAAGTTCAATCAATGGAAGATTAATGTAGCCTTTAATCTTAAAGTTTTCATTTGTAACCCGACCAATTACTAAAAGAGGAACCTTATCTCTATCAACAATTGCCTTAATCTGTGGGAGATTACTCTCTTTCACTGAGATAATTATGCGTGATTGTGTTTCGCCAAAAAGAAGCGCATCCGGTCTGATCTTGAAAGCTAAATTATCAACCTCGCAACCAAGCATCCTTTCCTTATTCAAAATACAGCATTCTGCCAAAGAAACAGCCAGCCCCCCCTCTGAACAATCATGGGCAGACTCAACCAGGCCTTCTTTAATCATTTCTAACACTGCATCCTGAAGAGATTTCTCGTTGCTTAAATCTAATTGGGGCACATTGCCCTGCTTTAGAGAATAAATAAGTTTAAGATAAAGACTACCCCCTAATTCTTCCTTATTCTCGCCAAGTAATATAATTATATCACCAACAGCCTTAAAATCCGCTGTGGTTATCCTCTTCCTATCCTCAATTATCCCGACCATTCCGACGATTGGCGTGGGGTCTATTGCCCCACGAGGATTCTCATTATTAAAGCTTACATTGCCGCTGACCACAGGAACTCCCAATACCTTAGATGCCTCTGACATCCCCAGCACAACCTGCTTAAACTGCCAGAAAACCTCTGGATTAGATGGGTTGCCAAAGTTTAAGCCATCAGTGATGGCAATTGGCTTTGCGCCAACACAAACCAGATTCCGCGCTGCCTCAGCAACTGCAATCATCCCTCCTCTAAAGGGATCGAGATAACAGTATCCTCCATTGCCATCTACGCAAACAGCAACTGCCTTTTTGCCTGCCTTAGGACAATAAACACCGGCATCACAACCTGGTAAGAGACAAATATCCTCATTGAGTTTAGAATCTCCTCTCTGATAAACCCATTCCTTACTGGCAATTGTCGGCAAGCTTAACAAGCTTAACAAAATGCGATTATAATCTTGCGACTCTTTTAGGCTCTCTAAATCGAGCTGGCTTAGCTGATCTAAATAATCAGGTTTTTTTTCTTCTCGATGATATATTGGCGCCTCAACCAAAAACTTTGCAGGAATCTGTGCAATAACCCTTTCTTTATCCTTAACCCTAACAATCCCATCATCAGTAATCCGGCCAATAATACTAAAAGGAACAGACCATTGAGAAAGAACCTCTTTTATCTGCGCCAGATTCTTCTCCTCGACAATAGCCAGCATCCTCTCCTGGGACTCAGAAAGCATAATCTCATATGGACTCATCCCCTCTTCCTTCCTCGGAACCTGAGAAATATCTATCTCCATTCCCCGGCTAGACTTATAGGATATCTCGCAGGTAGAACAAGTAAGTCCTGCTGCACCCATATCCTGCATACCAACAACAAGCCTTTTCTTGATTAACTCCAATGTTGCTTCTCTTAAAAGCCTGCCCATATGAGGATCTCCGATTGCCACAGCAGAGGACTTTTTCTGCGCTTCCTCATCCATACCTTTTGAGGCCAAGGCTGCACCTTCTACACCATCCCTTCCTGTAGCTCCGCCAAAGATAATCACAAGATTTCCCACACCACCTGCACGCGCCCTCACGATATCATCTTTCTTGCCAATCCCGACGGCCATCGCATTAACCAAAGGATTGCCGGAATATGACTGATCAAAATAGATTTCTCCACCAAGCACAGGCACACCGACTTTATTTGCATAATCAGAAAATCCCCTGATTACCTCTTTTAAAAGAAAGGCAACATTTTTATCCTTAATTGAGCCGAAGCGCAAAGAATCTAAAAGACAAATTGGCCTTGCTCCCATTGTAAATATATCGCGCAGGCACCCTCCTCCGCCAGTGGCAGAGGCATGGTAAGGCTCGATTGCCGATGGGTGATTATGTGATTCTATCTTAAAAACAACTACTTCACCGTCGCCAATATCAACCACTCCTGCATTTTCTCCTGGGCCTTGCAAGACCTGTTTGCCTTCTGTCGGAAAAAGCCTTAAAACAGGCTTTGAATTCTTGTAAGAGCAATGCTCTGACCACATTGCTGAAAACATCCCCAACTCTGTATAATTAGGCCTCCTGCCCAAAAGCTCCTCAATCTTCTTAAATTCCTCCTTGGTTAATCCTAAATCCTCAGCAAGTTGCTCAGTAACGATGATATCCTCTGACATCCTTTGTCCTTTTCCTTTTGTTTATAAAACCTTCTTCTCTCTTAAATATTGCCTTAACTGCTTAACAGAAATCTTACCAAAATGAAACACAGAGGCAGCCAAAACATTTGTTGCCTTAGCCTCAATAATTACCTGGTAAAAGTGCTCTAATTTACCTGCACCGCCTGAAGCAGTAACAGGGATCTTTACTGCCTCTGCCACTGCCTTTGTCATCTCAATATCAAAACCATCCTCTGTTCCATCAGCATCCTTAGAGGTAAGTAAAATCTCAGCTGCGCCTAAGGCCTCAACCTTCTTTGCCCAATCAACTACATCCAATCCTGTAGAAACCTCACCAGAGTTTAGGAGAACCTCTAACCTGGGAAGATTAGCTTCTCCCGGATTCTTTCTGGCGTCAATAGCAATAACTACTCTTTCCTTGCCAAAATTACTTACTGCCTCTTTGATCAAGGAAGGATTCCTTACTGCTGCTGTATTGATAGAAACCTTATTCACGCCAATCTTAAACAATGCCTCGATATCCTTTAAATCCCCAATCCCTCCGCCCACGCAAAAAGGAATTGTTACCTTCTCTACTACGCTCTTCACCCAATCAAGCCTTGTCTTTCTCTCTTCAATAGTTGCCGCAATATCAAGAAACACCAATTCATCCGCACCTTCTTTGCAATATGCCACTGCTGCCTCAACTGGATCAGCAGCATCACGAAGATTAACAAACCTGATGCCTTTAACCACGCGTCTGTTCTTTACATCTAAACAAGGGATTATCTTGACCATTTAAATATACTCAATTGTACTTGGAGGCTTGGGGCTTATATCGTAGAGAATCTTGACCACGGAGGGGATTCTTTTTGTAATCTCTCCTTGTATCTTCTCTAAAACCGGATAAGGAATCGACATTGGCTTTGCTGTGAGGGCATCTTTTGACTGAACACATCTAATAACAATGATATCACCCAACAATCTCTTCTTTCTCTTTATCCCTGTTGCCTGATCAGATAATAAAACAGCAAATGCCTGAAATGGGAGGAATCTCTTAAGATACTTTTCCACAATCTGTGTTGCACATCTGACAATCTCAACTCTCTCTGTCGTAACCTCGCCGATAACGCGACAACTCAAACCTGGACCAGGAAAGGGCATACCTTGATAAATACTCTTCGGTAAACCCAATGCCTTCGCCAATCTCCTCACCTGGGGCTTGAAGAGTGTTTTTAATGGCTCAACAATCCTTAATCCATATCTAAGCGGGTTAATCCCGATCTGCTCTAAAACATTATGCTGGGTTTTTATCCCTCTTTTTGTCTCTATAATATCAGCAGCAATTGTTCCCTGAATAAGAAATCTTGCCTTATATTTTTTAATCGATTGGCCAAGGACCTCGTAAAAAGCATCCCTGAATGCTTTCCGTTTTTCTTCCGGATCAGTTAAGCCCGCCAGGGCAGCAAAGAATTCCCTTTGTTTATTTAAGATAATTAAATCTATCCCGTGTTTTTTAAGTAAATCCTTTATCTTCCTGCCTTCATCCTTACGCATTAGGCCATCATCAATAAAGATGATCTTAAGGTTTTTACCTAAAAGCCTTGCTGCCAACACAGCACAGGTAGTTGAATCTACCCCGCCCGAGGTAGCAACAATAGTCCCCTCTTTATCTATTTCTTTTTTTAGCTGTCTACTTTTCTCTTTAAGAAACTTCTTTGCGTCAAAATCCATAAGCCTCCTCATTTCCTATCCCACCGCGTAGGTGGGACAGCGTTCAAAGCATCATAGAATGGGCAGATAAGTCTTTATTTCATACTCATGAACCCTTTTTCTGTATTCATCCCATTCTATTTTTTTACCCATAATTAGATTATTAAAGATATGCTCTCCTAAGGTCTCTTTAAGAAGCTGACTATTTTGAGCAATCTCAATTGCCTCAATCAAGCTTCCCGGAAGAATCGCCATCCCTAAGTCTTTCATCTCTTCATAAGGCAGATGGTAGGCATCCCTTTCTAAAGGCTCAGGTAAGGAATAATTTCCCTCTATCCCTTTTAAGCCTGCGGCCAGCATGCTGGCAAATGCTAAATAAGGGTTGCAGCTCGGATCAGGAGAACGGAACTCAATCCTTGTTGCCTTTTCTTTACCTGGTTTATACATCGGCACCCTTATTAAAGCGCTGCGGTTTCGCCTTCCCCAACAGATATAAACAGGAGCCTCATAGCCAGGAACTAATCTTTTATAAGAATTCACCCACTGGTTGCAGACAAGGGTAATCTCAGGGCTATGCTTGAGAATGCCGGCGATGTATGCCTTTGCTTCCCCAGATAGATAATATTCATCATTTGGGTCAAAGAAGGCATTTGCCTCTCCTTTAAATAAAGATTGGTGGGTGTGCATCCCGCTTCCATTTACTCCGTATATTGGTTTGGGCATAAATGTAGCATATAAACCGTATTTTTGCGCAATTTCTTTGACGACCATTCTGTAAACCATAACAATATCAGCCATTGTCAGCGCATCAGCGTAACGCAAGTCAATCTCATGCTGAGAAGGAGCAACCTCATGGTGGGCATATTCTACCTGAATCCCCATCTCCTCCAGTGTTAATATAATCTCCCGTCTTACTTCATTGCCCGCATCGAGGGTCGTAATATCAAAATAACCTCCCTCATCCAGGATTTGCGTTGACCTTTCATCTTTAAAGATAAAAAATTCTAATTCCGGGCCAATGTAAAAAGTAAATCCTTTTTCTTTTGCTTTATCTAAGGTTTTCTTTAATATATAACGCGAATCTCCTTGATAAGGGCTGCGGTCAGGGTTTAAGATATCACAAAGCATTCCCGCAACTGCCTTCTCTTTAGGCCTGTAAGGAAGAATGATAAATGTTGCTGGATCAGGCATGGCAATCATATCTGATTCGTCAATACGGGCAAAACCCTTAATTGATGAGCCATCAAAACCCATACCATCCTCTAACGCATCTTCTAACTCTTCCTTTGTGATGGTAAAGCCCTTCATCTGGCCGGTGATATCTGCAAACCACAACCTGATAAATTTTACATCTCTTTCTTTGGCAATCTTTAACACATCTCTTTTACTTAGCTTATTATTGCTCATAATTTCTCCTCAATGAGTCCGCCAAAGTTCGTTGGCGGACGAATTGATCCCGCCGAATGCTCTAAAATTATCAGGGAGAATTTTAGAGCATCTTATGAGGCGGGATATATGCATTATTATAGTAATCTCGTATAATTTTCAGGTATAACTACGAATTATACCTGATCAGACATCCTTACTTCTTTCTCATTATAGGATGTCTTTCAAGGGAATTATATCATCAATTTAAACCAGATTCAACACATAATAGATGAGATGAAGGCCAAAAAGAATAAGAACCGCAGCACAAAGCAATGCAAAGCCCTTGCGTAATTTCGCTCGCTTAAATAGCCTCTCTGGAATGACACCCATTAAAGCCCCTAATGCTACCGGAGCAACTGCGCTACCGATGGCAAATAATGCCGCATAAAATATCCCTTTTAAAATAATGTTTTCTGCTACGCAAGCAATGTAGGTGAGGACTGCTAGATAAGGAAGGCAGGGGGCAAAGCCGACCAAAAAACCAAATAAAAACATACTCTTCGTCGCCTTATCTAATATACCCCTTCCAATATGTATTCTAAAGCCTTTGCCTAAAATGACAAAGACGCCCACGCCAATCATAAAAAGAGCCAAGATTAAATAGAGCCAACGAGACCTCTGGGGTGAAAAAAATTGATTGATAAAACTAAAAGTTATTGTTGCCAATCCGCCCAAAATAGCAAGCGCCAGGAGTCTGCCCATTGAAAACAACAACCCAACCCTTAGGCCTTCCTGCCAATTTTTCTTTGTCGCCCCAATAAAAGGAAAAAGCAATACCGCAGTATGGGCAAGGCAAGGGCCCCAGCCCATAATAAAACCAGCGATGAGCAGTCTTAACCCGTTAGACAAAAAATCTGTCTGATTCATTCCTTGACTCTGAGAGGACGTTTATGGTGAGCTAAACCCAACCACGAAGCTTTATTGCTTCAACAACACGCTCAACAGCAACAACGTAAGCAGCCTGTCGCATATTTATGTTGTATTTCTTGGAAGTGCTCAATACTGAGTGGTAGGCAGTAGTCATTTTCTTGTCTAAACGCTCGTGGACTTCTTTCTCTTCCCAGTAATACATATAGAAGTTTTGCACCATCTCAAAATATGAAACTGTTACTCCGCCGGCATTGCATAAGAAATCAGGTATCACATGGATACCATTTTTATAAAGTATGGTGTCTGCTTCTGGTATTGTTGGGCCATTGGCTAACTCAGCAATAATCTTAGCCTTAATATTTGCTGCATTTTTTTCTGTAATAACATTCTCCAAGGCTGCCGGCATGAGAATATCAACCTCAAGCTCCAGGAGTTCTTCATTGGAGATTAATTTGGTATTTGGGAATTTGATTACTGATTTTGTCTTAAGTTTATATTCACGAACTGCATCTGGGTTAAGGCCTTCCTTACTGTATATGCCGCCCCTGGAATCGCTAAGAGCCACGACCCGAGAACCAAAAAAAGCCTCCACCAGTCTTGCGGCATAGTATCCTGCATTCCCATAGCCTTGTATGGCAACAGTGGCTTTCTTAAGGTCTATACCTAAAACTTTTGCTGCTTCACGAATAGTATACATACCGCCTCTGGCAGTTGCGTCCTCTCGTCCAGCAGAACCACCAATGCTAAGCGGCTTTCCAGTAATAACGCCAAATTGATTCTTGCCCGTAATCTTTGAGTATTCATCCATCATCCAAGCCATAATTTGCGGATTTGTATAAACATCAGGAGCAGGGACATCTTTTGAGGGTCCAATGAATTGGCATACCTCTCGTATATACGCCCTGCTGAGGCGTTCCAATTCACCTTGAGACATCTCTTTAGGGTTACAAATAACTCCGCCTTTACCTCCGCCAAGAGGTAAATCAAGAAGAGCGCACTTCCATGTCATCCAGGCAGCAAGCGCCCGCACAGTATCAATTGTTTCTTCAGGATGGAAGCGAATTCCTCCCTTTGTCGGACCTTTTGCATCATTGTATTGAACCCTGAATCCCTGAAATACCTTAACAGAGCCATTGTCCATACGCACTGGTAATGATACATGAAGCTCACGCATTGGAGTTCGAAGAAACGAATGCATGCCGGGATTTAGCCTTAGAATCTTTGCACACTTATCTAATTGCTGCTGCGCAACCTCAAATGGGTTAAGTTTTGCCATCTCTTTTACCTCCGTTTTAACTTTTTTTTCCTCTTTGCCTAAAATAGTATTAGTTTCAATTGGCGGTCTGGTTGCTACGAAGCCGAGAACGAAAGTATCTCGGCGAAGTAGAACGGGGCCGACGAGATTTGAACTCGCGATCTCCTCCGTGACAGGGAGGCGTGATAAACCAGGCTACACTACGGCCCCTATTGGTGGGCGGTGCAGGACTCGAACCTGCGACCTTCTGAATGTAAATCAGACGCGCTAACCAACTGCGCCAACCGCCCATAAGAACAATATTATAGAACTAAACTGGGTCTATGCAAGAAATTAACTAATCTTTCTTTCTCTTCTACTATATATACAGCCGCAATAATCCTGCCGATATAAATTATAGCGCTTGGCAAACTCAATGGCAAGCTGAAAACCTGCCTCTTTCTTAAAATCACGAAAGATAAATGCCTCTCTATCTATCTCCTTGCCAATCTCATTAATTAGACCGGAATCTTTGTGGGGGCTAATAGTAAGTGTAGTGCTAAATTTAAATATATTCATCTGCCTTGCCATCTTGTAAGTCTCCTCGAGCCTAATCTTAAAACACAGATTACAGCGCCTGCCTCCCTCGGCTTTATTTTCTAACCCTTTGGTTTTGGCAAACCAATTATCTTTATCATAAGGCCCGCGGAGTAAATCAAACTTAAGGATTGAACTGACCTGCCTTGCTGTCTCTTCTCGTCTAAAATATTCCTCTTGCGGATGGATATTGGGATTGTAAAAAAATCCAGCAACATCAAAATTCTCCTCTCTTAGCCTGAGCACCGCCTGACTTGCGCATACGCCACAACAGATATGCAAAAGGATTCTATTCACCCCGTTAGAAATTCCTCCAATCTTTGTTTAAGGTTTAATGATACATAAGCAGCCGAGGCTTTTGAATCTATCTCAAATCCATGCATATCTAAATTTCGAACGGGGTTCACCCCGTTAGACATCTCTTTAAAACCTTTCCCGTTAAATTTCTCGGAAAATCAGTTACAAATTCTATTCTTCTTGGCACCTTAAAATCAGCCAGATGCCGGCGGCAGAATGAAATTATCTCTTTTTGTGAAATAGGAGAGCCTCTTTTTAAAATAATAAAAGCCCGTGGTACTTCTCCCTTATGTTTATCCGGCATTTTTACAACCGCTGCTTCCTTAACAGCAGGATGCTTTGCCAACATATCCTCGACCTCTCTTGGATAAACATTTAAGCCGCGCACATTAATCATATCCTTTTTTCTATCTACGATATAGATGTATCCATCTTCATCAATTCTTGCCATATCGCCGGTATATAACCAGCCATCTTTGATGCATTCTTGTGTTGCTTCCTTATTATTCAGATACCCTTTCATCACATTTGGACCGAAAACAGCAAGTTCGCCTATTCTGCCTTTAGCCAGCTTCGCTCCATTGTCATCCACAATCCTTGTCTTTACATTTTCTAAAGGCAGACCTACTGAGCCGGGCTTTTGTCTTTTTAACGGATTGAGCGAAACAACTGGTGCTGTTTCGGTTAAGCCATAACCCTCAAGTAAGGGAATATGGAACTTCCCTTCAAAATTCTTCAATACTGCAACAGGCAATGCTGCTGCACCAGAGATACATAACCTTAACGGCCTAATCATCTCTAAAACGCGCGAGGTAAAAATTGCCGGAATATGAATATGGCTAAGGATTTGATAAATTGACGGGATCCCGACAAAAACCGTTACCTTTTTCTTAATTATGTTTCTAATTACTTTTCTAAAGGGCCTTACAGAATCAAGGATAGTAATACTTGCCCCTGAGTATAAAGCCAAAAGTATAGATGCAGTCCAGGCAAAGGAATGAAACATTGGCAGCAGGCAAATAATATTATCGGTATTTTTTACTTTTATTGTTTTAGAGCAGGCAAAGCAATTAGAAAGAAAATTATAATGCGAAAGTTGTGCTCCCTTGGGATGCCCTGTAGTTCCTGAGGTATAAAGGACTGAGGCAACAGCATCCTTATCTATTTGCGCAAATACCAATCTTTTTGTTGTCCTTTCAATAATCTCATAAAAATTCAGCGTATTCGGTATTATCCCATCGATCAATATTATATGTTTCATATAATTCAGCCTTTCCTTTATCGGCCTGATCATTCCAAGACAAGAAACAGATGTTATTATTGCGAATGCACCGGAGTCCTTTAATATATATTCTGTTTCTTCCTCTTTAAACATATAATTTATGGGCACAACACTTGATTGCGCCTTAATTATGCCAAAATAAGCAATCACAAATTCAGGTAAATTATGTAAAAAGATTGCCACCCTCTTCTTCGAAAGACCCAGATTCTTTAAGCCCTGAGCAAAGCGACCGGACATCTCCCAAAGCCCTCCATAGGTAATCTCTCTATCCATAAAATAGAGGGCTACCTTTTGTGGAGCAAGAGAGCTGCTGCGTTCTAACATCTCAACTAAATTATCGGGCATTCTTTTCTCTTCCATGCTCACCTATTCCACCCTTCACTTCTCACCTGTCCCACCTCGGAGGTGGGACAGGTTTTTTGTATCTAAAATTATCGTCACAGGGCCATCATTTACCAAATAAACATCCATCATTGCTGCAAATTGACCGCCTTTAACAGAGACGCCCATCTGTTCTAGTTGAGCAATAAAGTAATCATAGAGTTCTCCTGCCCCCACCGGCTCTTTTGCCTGCTCAAATGAAGGCGTTCTCCCCTTTCTCAAATCAGCAAAAAGGGTTACTTCTGAAACAACAAGTGCCTCTCTCTTAATCTGCTCTAAGGAGAGACTCATCTTTTTATTTTCATCATTAAAGATGCGTATCTCCTTTAATCTCTTTGCCAAGAAATCTGCATCCTCTTTTGTGTCCTCTTTTCCTATGCCAAGAAAAACAAGCAGGCCCTTCCCAATCTGATTAATGAGCCTCTCTCCAACAAAGACCTTTGCTTCTGTTACTCTTTGAATAACTGCTCTCATATTAATGGGAGACGGTTCTCGTTTATGAGCGGGTGGCGAGGCAGTGGGCGGCCCAAAATAGCCCGCAGCGAATTATACCCTATAGAGGCTTCCCCTTGAGCGAGGACAATTTTGGGCTCTGCCGAAGACAGGACCCGCCGTCCCCAACTCTAAAAAGGGTAGGCCCTTTTTTCTAAAAGCTGCATCACATTCGGCTGATCAACAAACCTGCTGATTTTATTGAACTGCTCGAACCCCCGGCGCCAGCCCTCATAGTGTAGAGAAAAATAGAGCCTTGCCTTTGCCCGGGTAACCGCAACATAGAAAAGCCGTTGCTCCTCCTCAATCTCTTCCTCGTCATCCAGGGTATAACTTATTGGCAGAAGCCCTTCTGCTATTCCCACTAAAAATACAACCTCCCATTCCAGGCCTTTTGCTGAGTGGATTGTTGAAAGGGTAAGAGGCGCAACCTGCCGCACTCCAACCTGAGGTAATTCAACAGCCAAATCAACCAGCAAATCACGAAGTTTCCTGTAGTGACCGGCAATCTGCTTCAAGGCTTCTAAATCATTAGCCCTTAAGTGCCAATCATCAAACTTAACCTCAAATATCGGCTGATAATAATTAACTACTGCTTCTACGTAAGCACTGACATCCTCTTTTTTAAAATTGACCTTCTTCAGGAAAACCCCAAGCCTGGAAAGTTCCTTGCTAAAGCTGTATCCCTTTTTATAAAACTCAAAAACCTTAATTGGATTGTTGGATTTAGAAATTTTACCGACGAGAAGCTGAGCTGTCTTTGTACCAATGCCCTTAAGCAGGGTTAAACCCCTCATCCAGGCCAACTCATCCTTTGGGTTTACGATTACCCGCAAATGTGCCAGAACATCCCTGATATGGCTAGTTTCATAAAACTTGAGTCCACCAAAAACCTGAAAGGGAATCTTACGCCTGCTTAACTCTGTCTGTAAAGGAATAGATACATATGCTGAGCGAAATAAAATTGCCTGCTTTGTTAAATCTACTCCCTCATTGCGTAGCTCTAAAATCCTTTCTGCAATCATCTGGGCCTCTTTATATCCGTCTTGGAAGAGGAAAACTTGCGGCTTTAGGCCCTCTATTCCTTTTGCCGCAAAAAGACATTTTGCATATTTATTTTTCATATTTGCCAGGACGGCATTTGCTACATCTAATATCCTACGGGTACTGCGGAAATTCTCCTCTAATTTTATGATACGGGCATTAGGAAATCTCTTGGGAAACTCCATAATATTCTTGTGTGTTGCCCCACGAAATCCATAAATGCTTTGTGCGTCATCTCCAACAACCATCACATTTTGATGGTCTTTACTTAAAAGATAAGTAATATCGCCCTGGAGGGTATTTGTATCCTGATATTCATCAACCATAATAAAGCGGTATTTTTCACGAAAAACATCTCTAATTTGTGGTTTTTCTAAAAGGGCCTTAAGACAAATGAGTAAATCATCATAATCTAAATAATTTGCCTTTATTTTATATTGCCCGTATTCCTTTTTTATCCTCTCTAAATCATGGCTATATTCAACAAAATGGGGGTACTCTCTTTTAAGGACATCTTCCAGCGGGCAGCCTAAATTATTTGACCTGCTGATTGTATCTTTTATTGTCTGGGCACGGGGGAACCTGCTTTTCTTGTTTTCAAAGCCCAATCTGGCCATACATCGACGGATTGCCTCGCAAGAATCTGCCTCATCTAAAATTATAAAGTTGGCCTGAATCCCGAGCTTCTTTGCATAAACTTTCAAGGTCTGATAAGCAAAGGAATGAAATGTTCCGCCAACTACCTTACTGCAATGCAGGTTATGCCGGCAGGCGCGGCTAATCATCTCATGGGCAGCGCGGCGCGTAAATGTAAGCAAGAGTATAGAAGCGGGAGGAATATTATTCTCGAGGAGATATAAAACCCGGTATTCAATGACGCGTGTTTTCCCTGAACCTGCACCGGCAATTACTAAAAGCGGCCCTCTAATCGCTCTGACAGCAGCAAGCTGGGAAGGGTTGAGCCTTCCTTCAAAATCAATCATTTGAATCGGTCTTTAAATCTTTCCCACAAATTTCTCAAATCAGAAGGGTTGGATCTACCCATGAGCAGACTGACATAGACAAGAAGAGAAAATTGCCAGCAATCCTCTGGCCCGGTGATTAAACCTGTCTGCACATCCTCGCGCCGTTCCAAGTTCTGCTTGAAATGCTCTTCGGCCTTCTTTAAGGAATTCTCAAAGACATCGAGCGAAGAGACTTCATTTTTAAATTTTAGAGATGGAAAGGAAACCCCTCTGATAAGAAAAAATGTTACCACATTATCCCTGTTCACCTTAAGCTCTTCTTCAAAATCAAAGCCATCAAATTGCGGCAGATGCTCAGGTAAAATAATGGCTGGTTTATCTACAAGGATCTTTCCTTGACGCACAACTGTATCGCCGGGATTTACGTGGGAGTCTGCTAAAAATATATAAGGAAGCTGTGTTGCGGAAAAACTAGAAAGATAGGAAATGCGTGCTCTTACAATCTGGGTATGCCTTAGTGCCTCTTGCCACATCTCTTCTAAATCCATGGATTATATTATAATATATCCTTTATTAAATGTCCAATGTCCAATTTTCCAATGACGAATGAAATCCCAATAACCCAATGACCAAGATTGGGACTTGGCACTTCGACGGAGTTTATCCCGAGCGAAGTCGAGGGACTCAGTGCCAATCCTGAGTTTATGGAACGGATTGGGATTTGGGTATTCATTTGTCATTCGGATTTTCCCGCCTATGAAGGATGTCCCTAATATGATATAATAGTTGCTGTGCATCAGGAAAAATTACTCCTATTTCTGACTAATTACTTAAGAAAGGAGCAGGACTTTGTCTTGCTTTTTAATGACAGGCCCACCGACAGTGAATATCGTAGTCTCATATTTACAAAACCCATTGAGGTAGTTGCCTGTTTTAAGCCATCGCAAATCGATAATGCCTTCAGAAAAATCGAACAAAGGCTGCATCATGGATTTTATTTAGCTGGTTTTTTTAGTTATGAATGTGGTAAGTACTTTGAAAA
>JADHWR010000014.1 GCA_016783355.1 Candidatus Omnitrophota bacterium
AACGTTAGCGTTTGCGTCATCTATGGTTATACCGTAATTAGTGTCTTTGAGGATATGCAGATTGCCGTTATCAGCATGGATAATGCGCCAATAAGGAGCATTTGTTACAAAAGCATCCTCGTTTTCCAGTTTAATCATTGAGAAGCTATCTGCGCCTTCGGTCTTGATGTATAATCCCCACAATGATTCACCAAGATCAGTACTTACATCAATCTCCAGCTTTGCTCCAGGGCTGGTTGTGCCAATGCCTACATTTCCGTCATCTGTTGCTAAGTTGGTATTGCTGTGGGTAGTTAGTTCATTGTAGTCGCCATAGGGTGAGGGGTAATACGTGGTGATCGTAAGACTATCTTCAGATTGTGCGTAACTTAAGGCAGGACTAAACAGAGAGAGAGAGAGAGAGAGAGAGAGAGAGAGTAACAAAAACAGCGGCTAATTTCATTGATTTGCATTTAGAGGTGTGTTCTGTAAATGCAAATAGAGTAGGTAATTTTAGCGGGTTGTGCATTTTGCGCCTCCTCTTTTAGTTATTAAGGGCTACTACACATCCTTGGGCGGATATTGCCTTTAGTTTTATCAATTATATTTTACAATATTTTAAAATATTGCCAAGGTTTATTTTTGCTGGTTTAAGTTTAGTAATCTCTGGTGAGTGGGTTTAAAACTTGGGTAAGCCGCCTTGCAGAAGAAGCAAGGGTGGAGACCTGATAATATGACCCTTTTATTCTAGTCTGCTCAGAATATCCAGAAATTTTCTGGCGTTCACTATCTTTATCCCTTCAAATTCGTTTAATCTTCTTAGATGTTTATCACCAGTAACGATATAATCGGCACAGGATTCAACAGCGCATTCCAGAAATTTGTTATCTGAAGAATCTTCTTTTATGGCTTCGATTTTTCTAGTAGGGACTACAGAAACAGCGTTTTTCCTTATGGCGTTATCCCAATCTCTAATAATATCTGCGTTAACGCTTAATCTCTTCATAACCCCGAGGATTTCCTGGATGATTCCTTCTGTAACAAAGAGTTGATATTTCTGCGTCCTTTTCCAGGCCTTGATCACAATAGAAGGATTACCTTCTTCTACGAGAACCCCGGAGATAAAAACATTGGTATCAATGACAACTCTCAACAAATTATCCCCTGTCTTTCCTTACTTCTTCAATCGCTTGTTGGATCTTTTGTTCTGTGATTCCTACCTCTTTACCAAATCTTTGACTTCTTCCTAAAAGGGTCTCGAATTCCTGATCCCATCCGCTTTCAATCTCGAGCCATTTATCGATGACGTTTTTTTTAAACCGTAAGACTCTCCCCATCTTCACGGCAGGAATCTCTCCCAACCGCACCCTTTTATAGATAGTCATTTCATTAAGCTGGAGATAATCTGCTAGTTGTCTTGCCGTCATAACTTCCTGCATCTGTATCACCCCTTTTCTATATTAACTATAGCATATTCTTGTTTACTTGTCAAGTGTTTTGCTTATTCTTCTATATTGATGTATATTCTATTTAAAAAAATCATTAATCTAATCATCAACTTTTTTTCATTGCTCACCCTCCCTCCTTACTTGTTTCTCGTTAATAGGTATACAACTCTTTAGTTGTAATATCAAGGTTTATTTTTGCTAAAGTTTAGTAATCTCTGGTAAGTGGGTTTAAAACTTGGGTAAGCCGCTCTGTATAATCGGAGCAAATATCTATGAACTAGGCATAATCCCCCAAAAAACTTTCTCCATATAAAGGTGCCTTAAGAATTAATTCAATCTCATCTTCTTTGAATAAAAAAGGCCTAACCTGCTCGGAAAGCCGCTTAAGCTCTTTTTCGCTCATACTTTTTAAGTAAGCCAAAAGGGCACCCTTTACAGGAAGGCTGATTTCATTTACCTTTAGGACATTCTCATTAAAGGGGAATTTCTTCTTCAGCATAAATAGGGTATCATAAATATCCCGGCCTCTTTTACGATGGAAAAGAGCACAAACCTTCTCCGAAAGCAAATTACCTTTACTCATTAAAACAGCTGTAAAATTATATCCATACATACTCAATACCCTAGACTCGGTAATAAGCTCCCATTTGGGTCTATTAATCTCTACTTTAATCATCAAGCTTATTCCCCGCTTATCGGAAATACCGTATTTTTCTATTACATCATCAAAAACCAAATTGGCCACAAAAAGATTATTACGTCTGCCCTGAGATAACGCTACAGAAAACCCTTCCTTAGATATATCCTTAGTTACCGCCTCCATAATATCTCCAAATTTGCGATAATCCAAGCCCGAAGTATTAAAATCAAGATCTTCAGAAAATCGGGGCATTCTATAAAAATACCTCATTGCTGTGCCGCCCATAAAAAAGAAGTGCTTCCCAAGTTTGTGTTTATAAATAGAATTTAAGATGATAATTTGTAAATATTCTCTCACAATCGCCCTTTTCTTAATAATTGGAAGGGCGTTAGTCTTGGCCTCTTCTAAAAGATATTCCAGGTTTAACATCCCGTCCACTCCTTTAATACTCTCAATACAGCTGCTGTTTTATTATTAAAAAGTTTAGCATATTTTAACACCTTAGCCCAATTCAGTTTTTTAAGAATATGCTTACTGAATCTTTCTTCATCGAAATCCAGAGAATCAGCTCGGCGAACAGCAAAATAAATAAAATCTACCAATGCCTTTTCTCTATCTGCAATAAAAATTTTAAATCCCTCGTATTGCATCAATCTATAACCGGTAAAGGCTCTCTTTTGGCAACTTCTATAAAAGAACGAGCCGTGCTTATTTTTAAATTCCCGCGTTGGCTGTGTTGTCAAAGATGTCACCTGTGCGGCAACATCTGGAATCAAACCATAGATAGACAAAGCCATCTCAAGAGAAACATAGGAAGGCGTATAAATTTTATTGGCCACATAAACATCAGGGATATTTGATTCTAAGCCCGGTTCGACAAATTCATACAAATTTCTTTTCAGCTTTAGGAATTGGCCTGTTTTAACCCAACGGCTCAAGTCATTTTTCAGGGTTTTTAATTTTCCCCTTGGGAAGAGGTTTTCGATATCTCTCAAAGAAAAAATAATCAATTTATTTTTCTTTAGCTCAGAAATCAGATCAAAATATTTCATTTCTATAAATCCTCATTATTAGGGACTATCTGAAATTTACAACATATCCCCGCGCTTGTCAAGGTTTATTTTTGCTGGTTAAAGTTTAGTAATCTCTGGTAAATCTTATCGCAGAAGCAGGCTTGCTTACTTTTTTGAGGGAAAAGTATTAAAGGTGGAGTGTTAACTTAGGCTTTAGAATCGAGGATTTTTAAGAATTCTCTTGCGGTTACAATTACGATGCCTTTATATTGGCGCAGGTTAAGGAGGTGGCTGTCTCCTGAGACAATATACTGGGCTTTTGCCTCAAGAGCGCAGGCAAGAATTTTATTGTCATCGGGGTCATCTTTGATTACATCAAGCTCTATTAAATCTGAAAGTACTATTGCGCGTTTTTCAATTAAGCCGATGAAAGAATCGATCTCTGTTTTCTTAAAAGAGTACTTTTTTGTTATATGAGGATAGTGAAAGACTTCTTCTATTTCCTTCAGTATTGCTTTAGAGGTAATCAAAACATAAGCATATTTACGCCAAGCTTGAAGGAGCTGCGCAGAAAGCCCCTTTTTGACGATAAAACTGCTCACAAATTGGTTTGTGTCTAATACAACTTTAAGCACGTTGCTTTCTGATTGCTTGAACGGCATGACGAACGTCGTTTTCTACTTCTTCAGCAGGGATATCTGGTAGCCGAGCTTTAATCCGATCAATAATTTGGAACTGCTCCTCCCGCTCTTGTATAAATTGCATATATTCATTTGCACTAAGGATCGCAATCATAGGAATTCCTGATTTTTCCACAATAAAGCGTTCTCCTTTCTTGAATGCCCGTTTCATAATTTCGCCAAAATGAATCCTGGCTTCTACTGCAGGTATTGTTTTTGTCATCGGTACCTCCTGGTTGATTAGTTCTAATTTGTATTAATCAATTCTAATTAATTATACAATATAATCTCTAAGTTGTCAAGGTTTATTTTTGCTGGTTAAAGTTTAGTAATCTCTGGTAGGTGGGT
Source organism: Candidatus Omnitrophota bacterium (assembly GCA_016783355.1). Lineage (GTDB taxonomy): Bacteria > Omnitrophota > Gorgyraeia > Gygaellales > JAHJCI01 > BS750-G32. The sequence goes on from JADHWR010000014.1 coordinate 4,109, forward strand.
TTAAAACTTGGGTAAGCCGCCCTGTATGAATTGAAGAATTACCGGGCCTCCGACGACAATCCCAACTACAGGAAGGATAAAAACAACCAAAGGAAAGAGCATTTTGATCGGTGCCTGTAAGGCGAGCCTCTCGCCTCTTTGAAATCGCTGCCGGCGTGCCTCATCAGCCAGCGCATTTAATACCTCAGAGATAGATGTTCCCATTCTCTCCGCATGGATTAAGGTAGTAACAAAGGATGAGATTTCAGAAAGCTGCAAGCGCTTTGCCATCGCCCGCAGCGCCTCTTGCCGTGTCCGGCCAACCTTCATCTCATGGAGAACTAAAGCAAATTCCCTCATTAAGGGATTGGGCTTTGAGCGTTCAACTACCCAATTAAGACTAAGCATAAAATCTAAACCTCCCTGGACACAAAGGGTAAGCAAATCAATTGCTTCGGGGAGAGCTTTAATAATCAAGCGCTTTCGCGCTTGTATACGTGTTCTTAGATAAAAGTCGGGTAGGATGTATCCTAATAATATTGCCATCCCTAACCATAAGGGCTCAGTGTGCTTTGCCAAAAAAAGAATCCCAAAAAGCAATCCTAAAATTAAAACCTCTTTAATCCCTAAGTAATCCTCAGGAAAAATATTTGCTTCTGCAACCTGTAACCGATTGGTTAAATTCTGCCGGCCGATTTTATCTAAAATCCAGCGGTTAAAAGGAAAAGCTGGCTGAAGTAAAAGAAGCGGCTTCTTTAAGGGCTGGCCTCCCTGAGAAATCACGCTTATCTCCTGCTTCATCTTCTCTGATAGCCTTATCGTATCTTCCTTCCTGAAAGAGAAAACAACAAAGAGAATGCTTGCTAAAATGCAAATATAAATTAATGTAATCATATTCGCAGCCTATATCTCTATACGGCTGAGGCGATTTAACATAAATGCCCCGATTGCCTCTGAGATAACACACCAGATTAAAAGCATCCTGCCGAGATCAGAGTTGAGCATTATATCGAAAAAATGCGGATTCTGGCTATAAACAAAAATGGCAAATAATATAGGCAAAGCAGTCATAATTATTCCCTGCAACCTTGCCTGGGTAGTGAGGGTTTTTACCTGTTCAACAATCCTTCTTTTCTGACGAATGGTAGTGGCAAGATTGGAAAATACATCTGTTAAATTCCCGCCTGTTTCGCGCGCCACAAGGATTGCTGTTGTCATTAGATTAAGGTCATCCGAATTCATTTTCTGATTTAAATCTTCAAATGACTCCTCAAGTGCTTTCCCTATTTTGTTTTCCTTAACAATAAGGCCAAATTCCTCAGATAGGGGTGGCGGCATCTCCTCAACAAGAACCTCAAAAGCCTGCAAGAGAGAAAGTCCGGCCTTTAGTGACCCGGAAAGCAACCCCAGCGCATCAACTAACTGCTGGCTAAATTTCTTACAGCGGGCCTTTTCCATCCTTTTTATAACTAAAAATGGTAAAGAGAGCCCAAAAAATCCACCAACTAAAGCAAACAGGAAATTTTTTGTAAGGAAAAACACTAAAATACCCAAACCGAAAATACTCAAGATGTCAAACAAAAGCAGTTTTTTTGCCGGAGGCGCAGATAAAAACATATTCTCTAATTTTGGCGTGATTTTCGCTGTTCTTTGCTTTTGCCAATCCTTAAGAGTCTTCTGGATAAGATAAAACCCCACAAAGAAAAATAGCACTATAGAAAAAAAGGTTAAAATAAGGATTATAAAACGCATAATACAGTTTTTATTTAATAACCTGCGTTACTCCCGGCTCATACTGCTCGCCTTCGCTAATCGTATCTGCTGCCTGTTTATATTTTCCCATAACCCTAAAAATTAGCAAGCCCAACATTGCTAAAAGCGCAGCAACAACAGTGCTGATTAAAAATATATATTCTAAAGATGATTGTGCCTTCTTATTTCTCATTATAGACTATACCAATGATTGTGCCTTTGGCTTGCGGCTCCTCAAATATATTGATTATACACGAAGCAAAGGAACTTTTAAAGGTAAGGCTCCTGCCATTAAAACTAATTGGCAATTGAGTAGATAAGCTCTCGGGTAAATTGGTGAGGTCAAGTTCATTCTCCAATACCCAGTGGTAATAGCCCATATTCTGACGATAAAAATTAATAACATCTTCAACTGAATCCTGAGAATAATAGGAAAGAGTGACTTTTTTGCCATTTTTTCTCTCAGTGACATTTGCCCTGATTGAACCTGGATAGCGAGGAACAAATTCTAAATCTTGACCCGGCGTATCCTCTTCAAGAACTCCTATTCCTTGCCCTTCAAATGTTTTTAATCCCTTCTGGCAATCAGGACAAGAAGATGCTTCTTCTGGTAGCTCTTCTGGCGCTTTTCCTTGTGTGGTGGTAATAAAATTCTTTCCTAATATATCCTGCACCGTTATATTGACAAACTTATCCTTTTTAGAAAAAACAATTAAATTTATACCTTGCTGATTTGTTTCTTTCACTAAGCTCCAGCCAAAATTAGTAAGTTTTGTCTTGTAGAATTCAATAACTTCTTCGGGGGGGACAACCGTAGAATAAATACTAATCTGTGCAGGGATATTATTAACTAAGGTCTCCTCCTCTTTTATCCTTTCTGCCTGAGGAAAAACAGGAATTCTTTCCCAGATAGCTGCCTCTATGGAAGTAACCAGTAACCAGTAACCAGTAACCAGAATTAAAATCTGTGCAATCTGCTTTAATCTCTGCAATCTATGTTTTCTCATTTAATAACCTCCTGAGATTAAATAAGAATCGTATTCACCAACAGGCGCCGGCCCAACCATACCCCCTGAGCTCTTTGCCTTTGCCTGCGAGGAAATTCCCTCGCCTGGCTTTGTCGGCTGATCATACTTCATCTGCCAGAGACCTAAATCTCTCTCTGGTTCAATGCGCGTTGTCGTAACACTAATCTCTGGATTATCGTTTGTAACACCAGCAATCCAGGCAATGGGAACAATATACCCTATTATAGTAATTATTATACAACTACAACAACCATACGTCTCCATAGTAATTGTACCTGGTTTCTGTGCCTTTGCTAAACAACCGTAATACTTAGCTAAGTCTGTTATGCATGGCAAGCACCATTTACCACAAACGCCAATTGTATCCCAATAAAGACCCGCCAGTACCATTGGCATTGGTATCAAACCAGGAGAATCTGGCGCGTTTACCTCAACCTTAAAGGAGTTTTCCTTGTCCTGCCTGTCTTTCCAGCTATAATCGCCTGATTCATAACCATCACTTTCCATCCATTGCTGAAATTTTGAATCGCGCTTAAGCCAGGCCTCATAACTCTCTCCCTCTTGTCTTGGCTTTGCCTCATCAATCCCTGCATTCATAAAAGCCAATTGCTTTGCCGCATTTCTTGCCTCCTCATAGCCCTCATTTCCTGCTTGCGAGGCTGATACATATTGAGCTGTTTGAGCAGCAACAAATGCTAAATAAGCAACATATTTTCTCCAGTCATTACAGACTGTATCAGGAATAAGAAATGTCACCTGTATACTTAAATATTCGGCAATCATTGCGCTATTTGTATCAATAAGGGTATTTAAAACATTGGAATGCATTATGGATCCAGCCAAGGCACCGGCATCAGCAGCATTTGAGGTGCGGGTTTTTGTCAGGCTAATCTTTCCGATATTTACGGTGACCATAATTGCCATAATTAAAATAACAATGATGGCAATCATTAAGGGAGCAACCTGAGCCTTTTTCTTGTAAATTAGACTAAAGAACATCTATTTCCCAGCATTCTTTTCTTACTTCCATCGCCTCATTAAATAGATTATCTGCCTCTTCTTCTAACTGAGCAGCCTTTTCTCTTTTGTTTTTTGCCTCCTCGCGTTTCCTTTTTGCTGTCTCTCTCTTTTTTGTTGCCTGCTCAAACTTCTCTTCTGCACGCCGGCGATAATCCTCTGCCTTTCTTAAATAATCATCACAATGCCAATGGCCTCTTTCCATACAATCATCATATAAGGCCTGATAACGGTCAGCTTCTTTCTCTAATTCCCTTCCCTCCTCCTCAAGTCTCCCTGCTTCATTCTCTAAAGTGCTTGCCTCTTTCTCTAATTCTCCTGCTTCATATTTTAATAATTCTGCCTGGTTTAAATCCTCTCGTGCCTGCGCCTCTATTTCTAATGCCTCTTCTTCACACCCGGTTCTTCTTTCGCGAGAAGCCTCCTCCCTTGGCTCCTGCGAAACCTCAGGAGGAGAAGAATACTCTCCCTTAAATACCCATTCTTCAGTTAAGGGAGCACGTCCAGACACCGGCCATTTGCCAGGCTGCGAGCTTCCTGCATCTACGCGCGTGTCCTCATAGGGAGGTTGTCTTTGGCTAAGGTTGACATCACCCCAAATCCAGATGCGAAAAATCCCCCATAAAAACAAAACCAATCCTGCTAAGACCAATGCTACCTCTAAAGTAACTTGTGCAGTTTTTTTTCTTTGGGGTGTGTAACGGGGTCTTACTGATGTGGCGTTGTCCATATTCTTTCCTCGGTTGTCTCTCTACCCACAGCAGATTGGCGATACCGGCCATCAGAATCCAGGCCTTGAGTAATGACGATATCTGATCCCTCTTCAACTTTAAGGCGGGTTGTAATTGTATCGGTTAAAGCAGCTTTTTTGATACTACTTATTTTAACTTCATCCTCAAATCTTGTCTCTTTTGCTTGATAGGACGTTGTTGCTTCAGTTTCTATATCCCAAATCTTACTATCAGAGGGAATTTCGAGGACATCCTCATTGACCTGATAATAACTTTTCTCCTCTCCTTCGCCTAAACACCAGGAAACACTCGCTCCTGCACTTGTGCTTCCCCGGCCTCCTTCGCCAAATCTGCTAAAGGGGCTAACTGTGCGGGGATTCTTAATAATATTGTAACTGACAAAGGCATTATCATTATAAGCCTTTTTCAGTGCTTTTCGAAAAACCTGCTGCTGTAATATCTGCTGTTCTTGTAAATTCTGGCTGTAAGAGATTAAAACTGCAAGACAGATTAAAATCAATGAGCCAAAGATTGCCAATTCTGTTGTTGCCTGGCCAGATTTATTTTTTAAGAGGGTCATTTTATTAATTAAGGTATTAAATCTTTCCAGTCCTCAGATACATTATATTCGGTAGATTGACGGGATGTCTCTTCCTCGGTTGTTGTCGTCGTAATATTCCCAACAACCTTTGTATTTGTTTGGCTATGCATGGAGGTATCGGTAACGGATTTTGTGCCGGTAGAAACATACTGCTCTTTACTAATCTGGCTGTCTGCTAAATCCTTGAGTCTTCCCTGAAGCCCTCGCTTAAAATACATATTCATTCCAATAAATGCCAAAGCCACCAGACCAAGAACAAATGCATATTCCCAGATACTTTGTCCTTTTAGCGCCATACCCATTGTTTATTCTGCTTTTTTTGCGTCTCTTCTGTTTCTGTCGTGCTTAAACCCAGCCTACTGCTTTCTTTTGTCGTAACTTGTGTTTCTGTCTCTTGCGAAGAAGCAGTATTGCCTGGGCAATACTGCTCACCAATAGTTGCACCATGAGCACGCAATGCCCCTTGCAGGCCTCGTTTAATATAAACATGCATAGACAGAAGCGAGGCAGCAATAATCATCACCAGAACTGCATATTCAACTGTGCTCTGTGCTTTGTGATATCTCATTGTTTATTTCCAATATTCGCTGTCAAAGTCTGCTACTGTTTCAGAGCCTGTACGAGTTACCTTCTCGGGTTCAAGTAATTCCGAGCGGGTTACCCCTTCTTTAACTGTATCGCGCATGCTGCTTTCCCTCACCGTTGTATACTCAGAAGTAGTATATCCTGGAGAATACTGCTCGCCAATATCATCCACAGAACTACGCAGCCTTCCTTGATATCCACGCTTCAGATATACCTGCATCGCAATCAATCCAGCAACAATTACCGCAATCAAAATAGCATATTCCAGGGTACTTTGACCTTTACCCTTGCACCTGCGCCTCATTTTGCCTCCTTTAATTATTTTTTATTTATTTTGCCGCGCTTGTATCTTTGTACTCTTGGTAACCGCCAACAGCACGCTCTGTAACCTCTTCGCCATCAATAGTTCTAACTACTCCTCCTCCCTCTAAGACTTGCTCTTGGCGAGGAGTCCGCATTGTCGCTGCAAAATCAGACTCTAAATAATAAGGTTCATATTGGGTGGTTGTGCCCAACTCAGTAGTCTGCGTAGCCATATAATCTGTGGCATCCTTGGTTCTTCCCTGCAGTCCTCTTTTCACATATGTCTGCATTGCGATTGCCGCAGCAACAATGATACCGATAAGAATAGCATACTCTGCGGTATTTTGCCCTCGGCAGTTTAATCTCCTCAACATCTCTGCACCTCCTCTTCTATCCGCCAAAATCTATCTTTTTAACCTCTGATTCCATCTGGTCTGCAACATGCTCTAAGGAACTCTGCACCTTTTTTTTCATTACTGTATTAGCAAAGATAATTATTGCTGCAACAACTGCTGTAAAGATAATAATGTACTCCAATGTGCTCTGTGCCTTTCTTGCTCCTATCATTTTTATCCTCCTTATTTGTCTTAACCGCTTGGGGTCTCGGGCGTCTCTACCCCCGGTTCTGGTGATTCATATAATTCATCCTGCACTTGTTTTAAGCGGGCATTTATCGCCCGATAAACATACTGGTGCATCGCGATAAACGCTGCCGCAATTATTGAAATCAGAATCGTATATTCAATTATTGACTGTGCTTTTTTCTTCATTTTAAAATATGTGCTGCTGCTCCTTGAAAATGCGTATCGAATACGCCGCGCATCCTGGAAATAAAAAAGACGACACTCAAGGCAACGGCAACAAAAATAAGTGCATACTCAATTACTGACTGACCTTTAATAAAAAAACCGCAACGTCTCATATCTTTAGTTACGGCTTTCGGTAACCCGGCTTCCTTTGCCTGTTTCTTACCCAAAAAGCAAGTCAAAAATAAACTTTCGGCAAGCATAGTCCCGTGGCTTTGCACCCCACCCCCGCTCACTAAAACCTTATTGAAAGCAAGCTGCGGCGAACTGCCTTTTCGCTGCCGTATCTTTTACCCCGTTAGAAATAGCAAAATTTCGAACGGGGCTTTCACCTTAACTATAACATCTAAATATCCCAAAATCAAGACAAGTTCATCAATCTCAAGAAACCGTTTTCTCTAGCGAATCTTGAACCAAAAGTGCTTTTTATTGATAATAATCTCCCTTTCGTTTAGCCGATGACAAAGATAATCTAAATCTCTCAAATAGGCAAAATCAGAGGGAGAAGTAAATTCCACCACATTAAAATCTTTTTCTTCTTTAATCTCATAAGATAGATTGTAAATTCGCTCTTCCATCGTCGCAAAATTGACATCCTCATAGTCTACAGGTAAAAAATAGCGGCGAATATAGGCATCGAGAAATCCTAAATAATCTAACCCTGAAGGCAGGGCTTCTAAGAACATCTTACGTGCACCAGCGGTATAGGTAAAAAGTTCGATTTTACGGCTGAAGTCGCCGAAACACTCTTCTAAATTTGGCCAGGCAGAAAGGTAATAATTAACTATTTCGGTTAAACTAAACTGCGATGATTCAAGATTAGTACAAATAATTAAACAGACCTTCTCTTCTAATTTCCTTTTTAAAAGGCAAGCTCTAAGTTTAAGTTCCCGATTTAGTTTTGGTTGTGCTAATTTAATCTCGCCTTCTGCTAAATAAAAATCCAGCTTTAACGGCGCGAAAGTATAAGGTTGAAATTGCTCTGTTGCCTTTATCTTGCGGCCGCGCATAAACTGCCACGGCCATAATCCAAAGATAAGGCCTCTTTGCTCTACGGGGCTTGTAATTATTGAAGAGAAAACCTCCTTTGCTCCACTGCCCAAAACAGTTAATTTTTCCATCTTTCTTTGCGCAGTCTGCCAACAGCCTAAGAAATCAAAAAATTCTTCCGGAAGCACGTCATAGCCCGGTGCAGTAAAAAGTAGCAGAGGATAATTTTGATGGAAACATTTATTTATATAATTATTTAACCTGCTTAATGCTTGTGCAAAATCAACGGGAACGCCCATACCTGACCAAAGGGTATGGAACTGCGCATCTAAATAAAATTTCTTGCCTTCCTCGCCTTCAGCAAAGCAAATCTCTAAGATTAGACCTTCGTTGAATAACTCATTTACCTCGCTGCCCACCAAACTCTGTGCTGCCTTGAGGATAATATTTTCTACTTCTTTCCCTACTTCCTCTGCAGGCCTCTCAGGAATCTTTGTAGGAGCAGGAGCTTCTTCAGGAGGCTTTTTCGGAGCTTCTTTAGGGGTTTCTTTAGGGGCCTCTTTGGCCATAATCTTCTCAAGTATCTTCTCGGCGGCCTTCTCAGAAACCTTTTCTTCGGGAATCTTTACCTTAGGAGGCAACTCAACCTTACGAATCTCCTCAGGTTTCTCCTTAATGACTCTCTCTTTAAAAATCTTCTCTTTAGGTGCCTCTTCGAGAACAGTCCTTCGCCTTCTTTTCTTTCTTTTTCTTCCCACCTGGCCGCTTAATCCTAAGCCCTTCAGCAGCCAATTAATCCTGGACTTACCTAACTTGAGCTGGAATCTTTCCATAATTAAAGCACTCAGGCCCCGGCAAGACAAATCAGGGCTACTTTTCTTCTGCTCTAAAATAAAATCCTTAACCTCTGGCTTTAATTTATGTATTATCCCCATATTAATTCAGAGTGGACATTTTCAAATATAGCACATAAATCCATAATCGTCAATATGCCTAAAGAATATCCCTAATTAAAAAGACAAAAGGTCGCCTTTGACTGTCTGGGTCCTAATGATTGTATTGGCTGGAAGTTCAATGACAAGCTTAGCTTGCCAGTGTAATGGCGTAATGCGCCAAGGCGGGAGATTGGAATGAAGGCTAACAACCTTGAATTTTGCATCAAGAAAGACAATATCAATGGGAAAGCGCATAAAAAAGGTATGAATCTGCTGACAGGGAGTAATTATTAAGGCTTCGCCTGATTCAAGTTCTTTACGTCCAAGTAATCCCCGAATTCGTTTAAAAAAGGAATCGGCAACTAATACCTTACCTGCTAACTCAGAATTCTTATTCAGATTAACTATCTTCTTCATAGAGTCTGAGAGACATTATAAACACTGTAGGCTTATTTTATCTTTTGGCTATGTTCTTTCAACCATTCGGCTATAGACTTCTCTTTTCTTATCTTCTTGGTTATTTCTATAACAAATTTATACTTTTCCTCCACAGATGCCTTTATTTCATATCTGTTGATGTTCAAAAAGAGCCTCATAGCCATATAGCCGGTGCGCTTATTTCCATCGACGAAGGAATGATTGCAAACAAGAGAATGTCCAAGGGCAGCTGTCTTTGAGAAAATATCAGGATAAAGGTCTTCTCCTCCAAAGGTAGCCTGAGGTCTGGCTACAGCAGACTCAAGTAGCCCGATATCTCTTATTCCTTTTGATCCCCCTATTTGCTCTATCATCTCATTGTGAATGGCCAAGACCTGATTTATATTGAGATAATTCATGAGCCGGCGAGTCTCTTAAGAAGTTCTTTGTCCTCTTTAACCTTCTTTTTTACAAGACTAAGGAAGTTCAGAGAGACGGCTTTCTTGCTTAACTCTTCAATGAGTATGTCTACAGCTTGCCTGACCAAAACAGCTTGAGGAATATGGGTCTTTTCAGAAATGTCTCTTAGGGCTTCTACCTGGTCTGACGTAAGTTTGGTGGAATATTGAACTGTTGACATTGTTATCACCTCCATAACAAGTATACACGACAAGTATTGTCTTGTCAAGTCTTTTGAAAAATGGAGTCAAATTTCAACATTTAACACTCTCTCTATCTTACTTATTTGTGAATCTAACCCTTATTCCTGTTTCTGGAGTGTCTCTGAGATTTTATCAAAATATTCTCTTTCGAGAACCCCTGTGGAGCCCATAGAAAAATAACCGGGAGGAGAAAAAAACGAAAGCAAGAAAAAACCAGGCCGGCCAATAGCAGTTATTTTCGTATTTATGATTACCTGCGTATAATCTTCATCTTCTTCATTGACAATAATCTTTAATGTTGCCGTAGCCTGGCTCCAGCCCATTCCTGAAGGAGCTAAAGCAACCTCCTTGACTCTCCGGCCAGGGAGGGATTTTTGCAATATGAGAAAGCTGCTGTCTGTTTCTTCTTGCGCACCAAAAGTTAGCCCTGGTTCACTAATTGAACTCGTTAATATTGTCCAGATTTCATCAAAGGAGGCTTCAAAAATCCTGCTTTTCTCAAAATGCTGTTGCGCCTTAGGCACAGTAGCGCAGCCAATTAATAAAGAAATAACAAAACAAATTAAAAAAATTCCTAAACCCCTCTTTATATTCCTTCTATCTTTGGTTATTCCCTTTTTCATTTTCTCTCTTCCACCATTTTTGCCAACGCGAATAACTCTCGCCAAAATCCTCATTCGTTATTTTCCTTAAAGCGTCTTTTGCCTCATAATGCAAATTGTACAAAGTAATACTACCTCTTTTTCTCTTTTGCTTCTTGCGCAAGCACTCAATCAAAGGTCCTACAGCGCGCCTATCCTTGATTTCACCTAATGCCCGTGCAGCAGCAGCCTGAAGCTCGGTTCTTTCATCACTCAAGCAAACAACCAGAGGCTCTACTGCCAATTCCCCAATACGGCTTAATGTAATTGCAGCGCTCCAAATAACTGCGTGCCTACCTGAAACCTTTTCAAACTCCTTTAATTTGGCAGGGTTTTTTAAGTCCACCTCTGAAATGAGTAAGCGATCTTTATTACTAAGAATAAAATTGCATTCTCTCTCCATAATCTCAATTAAGGCCTCTACAGCACGAGGTTCTTTAAACTCACCTAATATTCCCGCAGTATAGTTTCGCACATTCCAATCTTCCTCTTTCAGGCAACCTATTATTGGTTCTAATGCCGGCTTGCCAAATTCACTTAATGCTGAAATAATAACTTTTTTGCGCACAGCTGATTTTTCATCTTCTAAGGCAGATACCAGTGGCTTAAGCGCACGATTATCTCCTATCTGGCCCAAGGCATAGGCACTTTCTATGCGCACCTTAGAATCTTCATCCTTTAAGGCAGTAATTAACGGCTCAACTGCCTGACTGTCGCCTATCTTAGCCAGTGCACAAGCAGTATTCTTGCGCACCAAAGGAGCCTCATCTTCTAAAAGAGGAATTAATGACTCAACCGCAGAGGAATTGCCAAGATTACCTAAAACCAAAGCAGCATTTGCGCGAATATAGATATTATCGTCATCTAAGCAGGTTATCATTGATTCTAAAACAGGCTCGCCCATTTTACTTAAAGCCAAAACTGCCTCCCTGCGCACGCGGCTGTCTTTATCATTCAGGCAAATAATTAAATACTTTATCGCCTGAGTATCGCCGAGTTTCCCTAATTTTAAAACAGCTCTTTGCCGCCTCTTGGCATCTTTATCTTTTAATTGCTCAATTAACTCTTCAGGCTTAACTTCCTCTTTTAACCACGCGTAAGTTTTACCGATAGGAATTAAAGAACAAGTGCTCTCCAGATACTCTTTTTCAATAACTCCTTTTGAACCCATTTCTACATATGCGCCTTTAGCAAATATTGACCATGGTAAAGGCCAAAAAGATAAATAACGCTCCCACCATCTCCAGCCAAAGCCGTAAATCTTCTCAGTCTCTACCATTACTTCAGTATGCTGTTCATCCTTTGCTTTTATTTGCAGTGCAATAACCGCATATAAATAATCCCAGCTTCCTATCCCCGGAGGCACTATGGCAATTTCATTAAGCCTCTGGGGAGTTATTGATTCATTTACACAAATAAAACCATAATCCCTTTCCTTTGAAATCGACACAATCTCTTTGCCGCCGGCATTAATTGTCTGAATTACCTCTGGCCAAAGCGTATCAAGGGGTACCTCAAAAATCCTGCTTTTCTCAAAGGGCTTTTCGTATTTAAGGGTCGAGATATCAACTGGTTTATAAAGAGCAGCTACACAGCCATTTAATAAAAATACGCTCAAAGAGATTAAAAAGACTTTAATTACTCTTTTATTGGCCATTTATTTCCCCTCTTAAATATTCTGTTTGTCTTTTTATATTCTCTGCCCTTACTTCTAAGGCTGGATGGGAGCTAAGCAATATAAAAGTAGACTTCCTTCCTTTTTGTTTTGCTTGTTCCTCCATTTTCTCCAGTAACTCAATCATTGCCAAGGGATTATACCCGGCTTTTATTGCATATTTTACACCCAGGGAATCTGCTTGCAATTCATCTTTTCTGCTATAGCCCTGGATAGAGATAACCGCAACAAAGGCTGCCAAATCTGAGGTTATATCCCCTAGTCCAGTATCTCCTGTATAAAAAGCAGAGCTGATTTTAGCAAGCAATGAAAAGACTGATAAAGTGGTCTTTGTTCTTTCTATGGCATAAAACTGCTTTATTGAATGCCGCGCGCAGATATGCCCAACCTCATGCGCCAAAACAGCCGCTAACTCGTCCTTGCTTTTCATCATATCCAAAAGGCTTGTGGTAATATAAACATATCCTCCGGGTCCAGCAAAGGCATTTACCTCTTTAGAATTAAGCACCCTTAAATTAAATTCCAAATTATCTCTATCGCAATTTTTAACTATTTTATAAAATATCTCCTCGAGTTCAGCCTGAAATCCAAAGTTTTCCAAAACAGCAAATTCATTGCGGATAAAGGCATCAACATAATGCCCGAACTTCTTCTCATCTTCTACAGAAAGTAATTGTTGCTCACGAAGGGTATTTGCCTTTAGATACTCTCTTTTGCCAACAGTGGCACAACCGGTTAGAGTTAAACTAAAGAGAAAAACCAAGGCTATTTTATATAATTTATTTCTCATTCGACGAAAAATCTGTGTCCCGAATGTAGTATCTCATCGGAGTGTATCTTTCCCGATGGAAGTATTTCTTCGAAGTATCTCTTCGGGATCCCGAAGAGATACTTCCTTGAGTAACTTCATTCGGGATAATCAGAGGTCGCTAAAGAATTTTAGGAGTTTTTTAGCGACCTCTTAAAAGGTATGACTTAAGCCCAGCCAAAACCTTGGGTTTCTTTTGGGTTCATCAATTACCTGGGCAACATCAAGACGCACGATTATTTTTTCTACAAAACTGCCTATATTAAGATGCAGGCGAAATCCCACTCCGGCATCCTTCTTGAACTTAGGCTGGGAAAAATCCGAATACCAGGCATGGCCCCCATCAAAAAATACCACCCCTTGAATCTTCTCTAAATGAATAATATTATCAAGAAAATAAAACTGGAGATTAGAAAGCAAGGGGAGGCGATATTCAAGAGATGCCAGCAACATATGGCTTCCTTTGATTTCTTTGCGCGCATATCCGCGCAGCCCCTCATCCGAGCCCAAATAAAATAGATTCTTATCGTCGGGCTCGCCCCAGCCAATCTTGGTGCGCAGCGCTAACTTATGCTGGTGTTCTGGTATTAGCAAAAAGTAATTATTCAGCTCAATACTGCTTCGCCAAAACGTCTCTTTCCCTCCCAGAAAATGCCCGGCAAACTCCTGCGTCGGCATAATCCGCCAACCGTAATCCGGATCAGGGTAGGGACCGCAACGGCCAAAAGAGCCGCTTATTCCAAAAATTGCCTCATCGCGCTTGCGATAATGCAAATGCTCTACATCCTCAAGCCCGGATAAACCCTGAGGATAATCAAATTCACGGTCACGCAGGACATAAAAGGTAATATGGTCATTGAGGTCAGCCAAGCCATAAGAGGCCGGCCATAATTCATGGCGCAGATAAACCTTGACTCCATAGAATTCATTTTCTTTATCTGGTGCCCTATCGTCAAACAGCTCAAAACCGAGGCTATTCATCTCGCCGAATAGATGGCGCATTTCATAACCAAGAGTAGATTTTAGTTTATCTTCGCCAAGCTCATAACCAGCTGAGGTATAAATTACATGGTCATCTGGTTTTTGCCAGGAGGCCTTAGCTCCCAAAGTTCCACCGGATAGATCCGGGCCGAAAACCAAAGAATAAGCATCCTGAGGCAAAAATAGAGGAATCTCATAGATAAAGAAATATAAAGGCACAGGTTTAGCATTTAGTCGTCTTGGCCAGATATTATTGGTCTGGTCAATATCTAAAAGCAGTCTATCCTCAGGGCCAAGGCGGACCATCTTGACTTTCTCGCCTTGCGGCAAAGGAAACTCCTTTAATTCTTCTTTGCCCTGCCAATCAAAAGATATTTTTTTGCCATTGCGCAAATGCACCTCTATCTCCACAGGCACCTGAATCTGGCCGCGCCTTTCCAAAATAATCTTTGCGTCTTTTACCTCTACTGCATAATCGCAAACATTATCTGTTTTCAACCAGGCATCAAAAAACCAGTTTAAATCCCCTTCGTATTCTTCTTCGCAAATACGTATAAAATCATCTAAATAGGCATTCTTAAAACAGAACTCCCTGGTGTATCTTTGCATCACCCTTAAAAATATGTCTTTGCCAAGAACTGAATTAAGCATCTCTAAAACCCCGACACCCTTGCCATAGGCAAGGGCAAATATTGCCGAGGGCTCCCGAAAGCTTGAAAGCGGACTGATAATCGAATGGTCTAGCCCCCTCTTTACCATATAAAAATAGCGGGAAGTCCCAGAACGCCGGAAACTAAAATTAGGAACAAGCGAACTTACCCCCTTCGGCAACTCCAAAACCTGAGCATCCTCGCCGTATTTGTCTTCTAAATACTGCTGGAGCCAGTAAGAATTTAGACCCTCATCCATAAATGTCTCTCTGTACTCATCTGAGCCAATCATATTGTAAAACCACTGGTGGCCGGTCTCATGAGAAATAAGAAAATCAAAGTAGCGCTGCAAAAACCGAGGCAGTTTATAAACACGTGTATCAATAAAAATAAGATTACTTGATTCGTGGCCACCACAGGCTAAGTAACTGGGGACGATATTAAATTCTGAATATGGATAGCTGCCAAATTTTTTGCCATAGAAGCGCATTAAACCAGCTGCATCCTCTGCTGCCTCTTTCGCCCTTTCCTCATCACCGTGCAGATGAAAGGAATTAATTCTTTTCCCGTCGAACTCCAAAGTATAAAGAGCAAAATCAGGAGATACCCCCAAAGCAAAATCGCGAATAGGAAGCTCGCTTTCTATAAATAATGTCTTTGTTCCATCAGGATTTACCATCTCCTTCTTTAGGCTTCCTGAATGGGCAACTACCTCCTTTTCTGGCAAGGTCAGTTTTAGTTTATAATCTGCTGCCCGGCTGATATAAGGCTGGTGATAGAGATAAAATGGATAATTGTGCCAGCCCTTTTCATCATAAAGGGATAATATCGGATACCAGCGAAGCAGAGAGATAATATTATTGTGCCAGCCAAATCTACCGTAGGCATGGGGAATTTCTACCGAAAAATCTATCTCTAATTCTATGGATTGATTAGCAAGTAAAGGCTGCGCAAGCCTCACCTTAAGGATTGTCTGGTCTTTGTTTTCAATTAGATAAGATAAATCTTCATCGCCCGATTTTACAGAATTTATCTTTAAATCTCCGCCTTGAAACCCTTCTGGATATGGCTCAACCTTAAAATAACCAGAATAGCGGTAAAGAAATCTAATCTCCTTCTGAGTATATCTACGATGAGGGTAAATATGGAAATAAAGAACGTCGGTTGGCTTTGTTGTATTGTTGGTAAAGACAACCTTCTGCTTTGCCGCTATTGTATGGCAGGCTGTATCAACTGTAGCGTCAATCTCATATTGAGGAAGGCGAATTTCATGATTATCTGCATCAGCAAAACCCAACCAAATCCAAAATATTAATAAAAATATAAAAGAAAAATTCTTCACACTAAACCCGGGGACGGTTCTCTCTAAGGAGAAGCATCCCCACTATTCTTCTAAACTCAAGGGATTAAATCCGTAATAGGCGAAAAGTGCATAACAGGTTGCGGAAACAGAACCTGTGGAATCTCCCTTTGGTGTCATCCAACCGTGGCCTGTGTCCACATAATCATCGCTGGCATAAGGAAGACACCCTCTTCCCTGACCCGAAGGTGAAGAACTAGAAATAATCATCTGGGTCAGTTGATTAAGATAATCATCAGCTTTTTGCTGATAGAATTGGGCCCTCAGATAGTCCCTTTTCTCTTTGTAGAAATCTGCCATTATCTTAAAACTGAGAACCATCTGCGCACTCCATTCACAGGAAATTACTCCCCCGCGTGCTAAATTCCTTTGCGCAGCAAAATCAAAACCACGAACACGAATAATCTCCCCGTCAGGCCGGGAAAAATTCACCTCAACAGAACATGTATCCTCAGCAAATTTCATAATCTCATTGCTGGAAAGCCCTAATTCTTCTAATTTCTGAGGTCCTAAAGCAGCAATCGACCAGGCATAGGTATCTGTGGCAATGGTCGAATCGCCCCTGCCGCGTTTAACAGGAATATCAGAACGGTCATAGGTATGTTGGATAAGCCAGGCTAAAATCCTATCAGCTGCTTTAAGATATTGTGTATCCTGCGTAATTTTATAAAGCATATTTAAGAAGGCATAGGCATCTAAATTATGTTCGGTGGCAAACCAGGAAACCTTTGGCCCGCCACGCAGCCCACCTTCCCGGTCTTCACTTTGTATCCCTATTATCCAATGGGCGATATCCTGCGCTAAACCCAAATATCTTTTATCCTCAGTTTTATTTGTATATTGCAATATGGCAATCCCCAGCCAGATATTGGGCCCACAATGAACAATATACTCGGAAGGACTGCCATCATTGACATAATAGGCATTAATAAAACCGCCGTTAACCTTCTCTGCTTGATACTTAAAAAAATCAAATAATTTTTGCGTCTTCTTAAACTGATTATGCTGAGTAAGAACACAGGCAACCAGCGCCTGGTCATAAAGAAAGGCCCAGTTAGCAATAGAAGAATCTCCCTCAAAGCTCATCATCAGCCCTGTACGTGGATTCTGATGGATCTCCAGCCACTGGTACATCTGCTCAAAATTTGCCTTTTCTAATTCTGACCTTTTTTCGTCTAAAACCAAAAGCGTCTCTGCTGCCACTACTTCTTTTTCTTTCAAAGAAGAGAGCTCTTCCTTTAATATAACTCTCTCTCTATTCAGTCCCTCAATTAAAAAATCCATCTTTTTATTTAAAGTCTCTAGTTCCTTATTTCTCCTTTGCAACTCCTCCTCTTCAAATTCCTTTCTTTCCATTGCCAATTGCAATCTTACGAGCTCCATCTCTAACCCGGCCTTCTCTGTTCGCGCATCCTTTATTTGGCCTTGGACATTACTTAATTTACTAACTAAACTCTCTTTTTCCTCATCCATCCGGGCAATGCTCATCCGTCTTGATTCTAAATTTTGCGCGGTCTTCACCAGCTCCTTGACTAA
>JADHWR010000079.1 GCA_016783355.1 Candidatus Omnitrophota bacterium
TCCCTTTATTAAAGGCCTCAATAACCCGCGGAAACTCTGAGACTCCCCAGAGACTCGGATGTGTAGTGATATCCATATCATCAGCAAATTGCGCCAGGCGTGTCTCTATATTTCGCAAACATTTCTTATTTGCCGGCAGATTATTGGTCGTCTCGGCTAAATAAGTCTGCTGGGCTGCCTCTGTCAACCAGCTTAAAAATTCAACTGCTTCTTCTTTCATCTTTGAACGGGGATTAACCATAAAAGAGGAACCTGCACCACCCCAGATACTGCGCGGGTATTTATTAGATAGGCGAGGAGGAAGCATTACCCCGTAATCAAGATTGGGCTTCATTCCCCGATAAACATTAATACACCAGGAGCCATTAAAGGCAAAAACTGCTCTTTCATTGGCAAAATGCTGCTCTGCTGTCTTGTTAACCATCGTCACAATTCCATCGGCTAAAACCCCGGCTTCCTTCATCTCTTTAAACAAGGTAAATACTCTTATCCAATCTGGGTCTGTATAAGGAACCTCGCCGCGAATTGTTGCCAAAACCTTATCTTTACCCATCAGATTAAAGGCAAAATTATTTGCCAGGCAGTCAATCATCCAGATTTCTCCCCATCCAGAGACCAAGCCCTGAAGATTGTGCTCTTTTAAGCTCTTACCAATATTTATAAATTCTTCGAATGTCTGAGGCGGGGTTTCCGGGTCGAGCCCCATTTGTTTAAATAAATTCTTATTATAAACCATCTGAATAGTCATAATATCGATGGGTGCTCCGTAAGTGCCGGGTGTAACCCCATAGGTATTCTCAGGAATAAATTCATTTACCGCCAATGCCTTGGGAGAAAAAGACTTACGCCAACGGGAATTTTCCTCTTCCATATAAGGTGTCAGATTTAAAACATGTCCTGCTTTAATAAATGAGGCAAAATCCCGCATTTCCCCTAAGATTCCGAAGATATCTGGCAGGGTACTTCCTTGCGCGGCAGCACGCACCTTTTGTGAATAAGCATCAGAGGGGGCATAGAGCTCGAACTTAATCCTGATTCCCTTCTCTTCTTCATAGCGCTTTGCCAACTCCTCAAAAGCTGATTGCCTGTCTGTCATCCAGTGCCAAACTGTGATCGTGGGTTTTACGTCTTTGTCTTCGGCTAGACAACCTGTCAGGCCTGCCAATAAAACTGCACTCAATAAAATAATACTTATCTTCTGCATCTTCCTCCTCAATGAGTCCGCCAAAGTTCGTTGGCGGACGAATTGATCCCACCGAATGCTCTAAAATTATCCCCTGCGGGGAGAATTTTAGAGCAGTTTATGAGGCGGGATATACATTGTTATAGTAATCTGTTATCGGTGATTGGTTCTCTAAACTGATTACTTTTTAGTAATTTATCATAACAGGCTGAAATTGCAAGCATTTTATCTTTTTGTAAATTTATCAATTTACCCTCTTGAAAATTGCAAAATTTTGTGCTATACTTTAGTTGGAATTAAGAGTACTTTGATAGTCTGGAATTCCTGATTGATAAAGGCAAACTAGCAGTAATGCTAGGGCGCAAAGCCAAGGGTCCAAAGCCTGGACAGCCTAGCTGCCAAAAAGGTAGAAGCTTAAAAGCCCTAAGATTTGTCTGAGGGCTTTTTAATTTACAACCCTGAGCGCCCTGGCAAGTTTGCCAGGGCTTTTTTATTTTATCAACAAAAATGGAAAAAGAACAGATATCCCAACGGGTGGTAACCTTCTTAAAGCGCGATGAGGTAGATTTCTTAGACAAAGTAGGTAAGGATGCTCTATTTTCTACGGGTCTGAAGCTTTCGCGGGCAAAGCTTATTGCCTGGCTTATAGACTTCATAGAGAAACTCAATTTAAAAGGGGAGAATATAAAATCCCAGAGGGATTTTGAAAATAGATTGTGGCAGAATTTAAGACATCTGTGAGAAAAGGAGGGGAAAATGAAACTTATTGCAGTCATTCTGGCGATTGGGTTAATGTTAATCCCATTCCTCCTTCCAGAGGCAGAGGCAAAGGGGAAATCCTTTACCATTCATGTTTCCTGTATTGTTCCTCAAAATTTAGTTCTCGCTATCCAGGGCCTGAATGAAAACGAGGATTTAGCCCAAAATATATTTGCCTCCTCAAGAATCCAAAGCCAGGAAGTCGTATATCGCGCAAATCAAAAGGTTATCCTCTATACAATCGTCGCCCGCTAAAACCTGTCCCACCTCAAACCTGTCCCACCTCGGAGGTGGGACATTGGTTGGTTGAATTATCTTGCCTTCTTTAGAGGAATATTGTGAACAAAGGTAATTCCCTCAAAGACATTAACCCTGCGTGTTAAAGGCACAGTGGGTAAATACTCCACAGGTAAAGAATTTATATCCAACACTATCGTATGCTCTCCTGCTGTTACCCGGCGGAAATAATATTGGCCTTTCTGATCAGTAAATGAACGCCGGCCTGTCTCTAATACAAGCTCAACACGGGCAACACCCTGATCATTAACACCAAATCTTCCATCTCCATCAACATCCTCAAAAACCACTCCATAGATCTCTGAACGGCTGATGACCGAAAAGTTAACCGTAATTGTCTTTGCCTGCTCTATCTCTACCTCCTGCGAATCAAAACCCCGGGCAACATAACCGAGGGGTAATGTCGAGGTATTAATTCCCACTGTTGCTTTCTTGCCTCTAATTGCACGAAGTTTATAAAACCCATCTTTGTCTGTTGAGGTTTCTCTCTTACCTGCAAATATATTAACATTTTCTATGCCTGGCTCCTCTTCCTGTCTTTGGCCATCATCATTGAGGTCCTTAAATACGCTCCCGGCAATTGTGCCGCGCGGATTCCAGCGAAATCCACTATCCCAAAGAAAGCGTCCGCCAAATCTTATTTCGGCCTCACATCCAGGTTCAACATCAGGATTTTCCCGCCAGATATTCTTCAATCGAGTTGAGGCAAATAATTCAAAATCAGGATGGGGTCTATAGGATAATTCCTGAGAAACCTCAAAACTGTCTTCACCGGCAAGAAAACTGTGCACTGATCTGGCATCCTCCTCATCACGATAACTTAATCTCATTGTAAGATAAAGAGGGAGTTTAAAAACTTGCGAGGAGTAATCAAGGCCAGTCTGTAAAACATGGGGCCTTGCCTTTTCGCCGGTGGACTCCTCAGTAAGCCAGCTTATCTCTTTAGAGAGATAATAAGAAAGGTCACCGATAAGTTTAAAGCTTAATCCTCCGAGCAAGGTATTCGCATGGTAGTCCATTGAAGGTGACTTTAGATTTTTACTGTCGCGATATTGATAGTTTAAATAAGTTGCGAGGCCTTGCAGGGTGGGAAATCTTTTACTCAAACCTACCCCAAAGTTATGGGCTTTTCTGGGGGAAAGCTTTCCCTTCTCGTCCACATATTGATAATTTAGATTCGTGGAAGTAGTTTGGTTAATTGTTATATTAGACATTGTATGAAGGTCTACATTTAACCGGTCTGGGTGATCAGGATTAGGAAAAAGTCTGTCGCGGTATAAATCAAGGCTTCCGGAAAGGCTAAGCCAATCGCGGGGTAAGTAATCCGTCTCAGTAAGAAGCCCTAATTCTCCTGAGCGCGAGGGCTTTCCTGTAATCGTGAGGAAGTTTTTCTCGATGTTGCGAAATTCCGTCTTTAAATTTAGTTTTGGAAAACTAAATTGGGACTCCATTAGAAAGGCAATGCTGTCTGAATCAGAGGCAATCTCACTACCTAAATTTAAATCTTCTGAGATTTTTGAATCCAATTCCAGATCAACGACATAATCTCTTAAATAGTCCTCTCTTTCACTTCCATAGCCATGGAAGGCTGATAATTTATAACTGAGGGAGGGTGAAGGTGAAAAATTCACCTGTCCACCGGTAATATAGGCGCGCTTTATTGACGCTAAATCCGGAGAGAGCCTTCCAAATCTTCCCTGACCTTCCCTGCCCCAGAAAGCTGTATAGCTTATTTTATCTTCGGCAATTCTCTGATCAAGCCTCACGCCCCTTAATGATTCTCCGGGGAAGGAAAGATTGGAGAAACTCGCTGTATAATCAAACCCCCTCATATCAAAATCCTTAAATCCGGCAATTGAAGCATCAGTAAGGCCAAGTGTATAGTAACTTAAATTTGTTGTCTTTTTTAGCTTGCTTACCTGAGCAGTAGTATCAAACTCGCCATAGGGTGTCTCGCCTGCAATGCCAAACCATTGGTCAAAAACAAGACTTTGTTTTTTTGTTCTGTCAAATCTCTTTCCTTTATGAAATGTATTTCGGTTAAAGGAATAATGGAATTTGAAAGACTCTGCCTCTTCTACCCTTCTTCGGTAGGTTTCCACAAGTTCCTGGATGTAGCGAGGATGGATAACCTTGATATTCAATGTCCAGCGGCCATTCTGGTCCCATATATGCAGATAAGTACTGCCAATCTTTTTGCCTGTTACTTTGATCTGGTCTAAATCTAATCTTTCTATTTCAATAATACCGACAGAGGTAGCGAGGTAACGGCCAATGCCTCTACCCTCGATAATCAATGCCTGATTTAACTCTAATTCAATAAGGGGTAAAGCAATACCGCGCAGCTTCTCGTCAAGAATTAATTTCTCTTTCAGGATCTCAATCTTGGGAACTTCTTCGACTTCGACCCTCGGCGGTTTTCTAACAGGAACTGGCACAAGCTGTCTTTCTATTTCATCAAGAGTCCTCTCAATTATGCTCTCCAAAGGCACAATTTTAGGTGCAATCTTAGGCATAATCTTTTTTGGAATAACCCTTGGCGGCATAACCTGCGGCAGAGGCTTTGCTGGTCTAAACTCTGGCACTACCTTAATTACGGGAGGTAATATCTCTATCTCTCTTTTGGGAGCCTGACCAGTTTCAATCAGCTCAATATACCAGCGGGCGATTCGTGCAGATTCAGCTTCTGGATTAGCAATCAAAGCCTTCTTAAACTCATGCAGGGCATTAGAATAATCTCCCTTTTCATAGTATTCAACCCCTAAATCACAAAGGAATTGGGGAACCATAATATAACCAGCATAAGCCTGATCTAAATAAG
>JADHWR010000080.1 GCA_016783355.1 Candidatus Omnitrophota bacterium
GGTATTGTTCATGGGCATAAGAAAGAAAATGCTTGATAAGTATCTTTCTATTTTTAAGCAATTACAGATCGGCATAAATTCAATTGAATATGCAGGCTTTAGCCTCTTGCGGCTTTTAAGGTTGGGCGGCCTTAAAGACAATGGGGTCGTTGGCTTTCTTAATTTAGATTTAGATGAGGAAATAAATTTCTCAGTTTGTTACAACGGTTTTCCGCTTTTTTGCCGCGACATCATTTTAATGCATAGGCTAGAGACCGAGGCTTCGGCAGATGAGGGCGGCTTCGGAGAAGGAGACCAGGCGTCTTTGAAGGAGATGTTGGCAGATAAATTAAAAAGCGAAATGCGCATATCCCTAGATTTTTTCCGACGCAAATTTCCTACTATGCCCATAGAGAAAATAATAATTTTAAATTCACTGCAATTTCAGGAAGGAATAACTAGCTTTTTAAGTGAGAATTTAGGCATATCGGTAATACCCTTAGAGACATCCAAATTTTTAGGTAAGGGTAAGGATATTGAATCTAATCTCAGCTTGGTTAAGTCTTATGCTGTAGCAATAAGTAAAAAACAGAGGTTGCGCTATCCAATCAATTTTCTAAGCCCAGCGAGTAAAAAAGAGGCGGGCTTGAGCAGTCAAGCATTCCCCATAACAATAACCGGCCTAAAAATAAATCCCCGGGTGATAATCGGGGCTTTTTTGATTATAATTTTGACTGTAGGGTGGACTTGGCTCAAGCGATTGCCTTTAGAGAATGAATTAAAATTAATTATGGCAAATCGGCCGCAAATAGAAGGCGTTTCTGGCCAACAGGGTTTCCCCGCCCTTTCTAATTTAGAAAGAGATTATATCGAGAAAATAAAGATAATGGAGCGAATAGTAAAGGACAGATTTTATTTAACGGAAGCAATGAATGCCGTCTGTCGCCTTATGCCTCAGGGTGCATGGTTGACTTCTTTTTCTTTTCACCGCCTTGAGGAGAAATTACAATTTAGTCTTGAGGGTTTAGTTTTTTTGTCTGACCCAGATAAAGAATTTGCCGCAGTTAATGATATTATTTTGGGATTAAAGAACGATTCTAACTTTAACCAGCACTTTAAAGAAATAAATGTTGTCTCCATGGAGAAAACTGAATTAACAAAACTAAATGTAGAAATTACTAAATTTAAAATCTCATGTCGTTGATAAAAAAAATAGATTTTAAAAAGATTAACCTAAACCAGATAATCAGCCTTGTTATTCTGGTTGCTGTTTTTCTAATCGCGTTAAAAATTTTTCAGAGCCAAGGTAAAAAAAATGCCCAAATTCGTCTCATCCAAAACGAGCAGAAAAAGAAAAACGAAATACTCCTGCGTATTGCGGATCAAAAGAAAAAAAATGAATTGTATAGAGAAACCTTTAGGCCAAGAGACAAGCGCGAGATTATCAATAGAATTACAAATTTAGCTAAGGCTGCCGGCGTGCGCATTAATTCTCTAAAGCCACAAGAGGAGCACTCCAGAAGCAGGAAGGCGATAAGCAAAATCTATAATGAAATGTTTTTTAACCTCGCCATCGAGGTGGACAGTTATCATCAATTAGGCAAATTTATCAGCAGCTTAGAGAGCGATCCAATGATGTTTATGGTAGGGTCGCTCTGGATAGGGAGAGATTTGGTTAGTAGTAGCGATTGGGTTAGTCCGTTTAAGAGGTTGCGAGTCGACTTAGTTATTATGGAGATATTTTTTAAATGAGTGCGTCATATAGCAAAAATTATTTTATGTCTAAGTTTATTTTTATCTTTTCTTTTTTATTCTATTTGGCTCTTTTTCTCTTGCTGGATTTTTCTCAAATTGCTTCCGCGGAAAGAAAGTCAGGTCTGATTAAAAAAATTAATCTAAAATACACAGGTAGTAAGTTTAGAGACCCATTTTCTCCTCAAATTCTCATTTCTGAAGAAAAAGAAGAAATAATTGATGCAGAAGAAACAATTGAGGTATCTAAGTCGAAGATCTCAGAGTTATTCTCGCTTTCAATCCAAGGGATAATTTGGAATACAGATAATCCCTTAGTGATTATTAATAACCAGGTATTAAGAAAGGGAGAGGCGCTTTTGGTGGCCAAGGGAGAAAATGCTACTGAGAAAATTAAGATTATGGATATTGATAAAGATGGGGTGACGATAATGTATTCGAATCAAATGGAGAAGCTACTTTCTCCCGCAGCTACCAAATTGCGCAAAAGAAATGACAAAGGAGGATGAAGATGAGTAAATTCAAAAATACAAGCCAAAAATCAACCCCACGGAAAACCTTGTTTCTTTATTGCAAGTTTCTATCTTTAACCCTAATCATATTTGGATTTTGTATTTCCCTAATATCCGCACAAGGCGTACAGGAAATTTATAGCCATTTTGATTCTACTCCAGCAATCTCAATGGATTTCAAAGACGCAAGCCTTAAGGATATTCTTAAGATATTTTCTATCCAATCGGGGGTAAATTTCATTTGTTCCCAAGACATTGAAGATCGCACAGTTACCTTATATCTTGACAATGTTTCTGTAAAGGAAGCATTGGATAAGTTATTTAAAGCCAATAACTTAGCTTATGAATTTGACGAGCAGGCAAAAATTATCTTAGTAAAAAAGGCAGGGCTAGAGTTAGAAACAATCACCAAGGTTTTTCCTCTTAAATACGCGAGTGTTTCCTGTTCCTCAATCCAGACTGAAAAATCTGATAATCTGGGGGGTGAGGATGTAGAAGAGGGAGAAGAGACTGAAGGAGGAATTACTTTAGCAATTAGGGCCTTACTTTCCGGCAGCGGCAAGCTCACTGAGGAGCCGCGCACAAATAGCCTGATTATAACTGATTTACCAAATCGCTTTGCGATAATCGAGAAAACAATTAAGCAGTTGGATATTCCTGTGCCTCAGGTAATGCTCGAGGTTGAGATACTTGACGTAAAGAAAAGTATCGTAGATAAAATGGGATTTACTTTTGGTAATAGCGGTGCTTTTGGCGAGAATCCCCTTACCTTGATTTTGCCAGGAGCATTTCTCCACAAGGAAGCAAAATACTTTATTGGTGATTTGGGCAAAAAGGGCAACCAGCTTGATAGTACGGGAGCACAGGGCTCGGTGATTTTTGGTAATACCTTTGCCGGGCTTTTAGATTTCTTGCGTACTCGCACGGATACGAGATACCTGGCTCGCCCACGCATACTTACTTTAAATAATGAGACTGCCGAAATCGAAATTACTACTGATGAGGTAATTGGTGAAAAACTAGAATATGATCAGGAGGGATTTGTAACGGGGCGCTCGGCGGAAAGATACGAAACAGGCGTTACTTTACGTATAACCCCACAGATAAATTTAGAAACCAGCGAGATTACAATGTTTTTAATGCCTAAAGTTACTGAAGCAGCAACAAGTAATATTTCAGGTTATCGCGATCCCGAAGAAAGAGGGGCTAAATGTTTAGTGAGGGTGCGCGATGCAGAAACAGTAGTGGTGGGTGGGCTTATCCGTTATGATAAGTATGAGGTAATCAACAAGATTCCCATTCTCGGGGATATACCGATTATTGGAGGACTATTTAGGCACAAAGATAAACAAAAAGATATAGAACGCGAATTACTCGTGTTTATTACTCCGCATATCCTAAAAGGGGATATTTCTTTATCCGTTGCGCAAGAAAGCAACGTTATTTTATCTTCGCGCGAACAGGATGCTTCCTCGAAAAAGACGCGCTCGTTGAGCATAGAATCTACGCTCGATAGTTTTGATGCAAGCGAGTACTAATACAAATTAAAATATAACTATGCCAAGTAAGGATCAATACCTGAAATTGGGTGAGATTTTAATTCAACAGCACATAATTAGCAAGGCCCAGTTAGAAAAAGTTGTTTCTGTTCAGAAGCAAAGGGGCGGTCGCTTGGGTGAGCTTCTGCTTAAATTAGGCATGGTCAGCGAGGAACAGTTAGTATATGCTATTGGTAAGCAATTAGGCATTCCATATTTTTCCTTGGGGACAGGAATGCTTAAGCCCGCCTTAGATAAAAATCTGGATGAATTAATTCCTGTTGATGTAGCGAGGAAGAATTTGATCCTTCCCTTATCACGAACCTTGAGATCATTAACTGTGGCCATGGCCGATCCTTTAGATCTTATATTAATGGATAATCTTAAAAAGCTAACCGGCTGTCTGATTAATCCAGTTATTGCGATCAAATCAGACATTGCTAAGGCGATCGAAGATTTCTATAGTAGGTCTAATTTGTTTCGGGAAACCGTAGAGGCAACCTACGAGGCGGGCGGGACTTTAGGCTTGGTTGGGCCAGGGACGGCCAATGTTGAGCAGGAGTTAAGTCTGGATAAACTTATTGCTCGTGCAGGGGAAGCACCAGTGGTAAAGTTAGTTGATTTAATCATCCGTCAGGCAATTGATGAGCGGGCATCCGATATTCATTTAGAACCTTTTAGGGGCAAGTTGAGTTTAAGATATCGAATTGACGGCAGCCTTTATGAAATTCCTCCGCCTGCCTCGCATCTGCATCTGGCAATCACCTCTCGCATAAAAATACTGTGCAGGTTGGATATTGCTGAAAAACGCCTACCCCAGGACGGAGCCTTTACGGTAAAATTAGAGGACCGCGTTATCGATTTGCGCGTTTCTACAATTCCGACAATCTATGGAGAAAAGGTAGTATTAAGAATTCTCGATAAGGGCGCAATGGTCTTTGATATTTCCCGTATGGGATTTGAGCCGGGTCAATTGGAGGATATACGAAAGGGCTGCAAAATGCCTTACGGTTTAGTTCTCTTAACGGGGCCGACGGGCAGCGGCAAGACGACGACATTATACTCAATATTGAGCGAGGTTAAGGATTCCTCAAAGAATATTCTTACCATTGAAGATCCAGTAGAATATCATGTTGATGGTATCAACCAGGTTCAGGTAAAACCTGAAATCGGCTTAACCTTTGCTTCGGCTTTACGAAGTTTCTTGCGACAAGATCCGGATATTATGTTAGTAGGTGAGATTCGCGATTTA
>JADHWR010000081.1 GCA_016783355.1 Candidatus Omnitrophota bacterium
GCTGTGCGAATTATCCCGCCTCGTAAGATGCACCAAAATTCCCCTGAGGAATTCTACGAATTCCTCAGGACTAGTCCTGTAGAATTTCTTTAGAAATTCTACAGGGTGTTCCATAATTTTGGTGCACTCAGCGGGACAAATTCAGCCAGATAAGTTATGTCGCTCTACAAACTCCATAACTTATGGCTTCATTTGACCTACTGCTTTCTGTCCGATATCCTTGCGAAAATGTATTCCCTCAAATTGAATTTTTCCTGCTGCCTGATAGGTTCGTGCGATTGCCTCTTTTATTGTATCTCCCAAACCCGCAACCCCCAAGACCCGCCCTCCATTTGTAAAATATTTGGCTATAGACTGCGGACTACCTGTCCCGAGCGAAGTCGAGGGATGGACTATGGATTTTTTTGTTCCCGCATGAAAAATCACTACATCCCTAATCTTCCCGGCTTCCTCTAATCCAGAGATTGGCTTTCCCTTTTCGTACTTGCCCGGATAGCCCCCTGAGGCACAAACCACACAGACACAAGCGCGCTGATCCCAATCCAATCCATTCGAACTCTTCCACTGGCCCAATCTCTCTTCATTTGTTGCCAGCATAAGTTCAACTAAATCGGATTTAAACCGGGGTAATATTGCTTGTGTTTCCGGATCGCCAAAGCGCACATTGAATTCTAAAACCTTTGGCCCATCAGGGGTAATCATAATCCCCACATACAATATACCTTTATAGAGCAAGCCCTCTGAAACTAACCCCTTAATTGTAGGATAAACAATTGTTTTTAAGATCTGCTGGTTAAGTTCGTCGGTTACTACCGGTGCGGGCGAATAAGCCCCCATTCCTCCCGTATTGGCCCCTTGGTCAAAATCATTAATGCGCTTGTGATCCTGACTAGAAGCCAAAGGAATGACATCTTGGGAGTCAGTACATACAATGATCTAGACCTCCTGGCCCTCTAAACAATCCTCAATAATAATCCTTTTTCCTGCCTCGCCAAAGATCCCTTCTTGGATTATGGAATCAATTGCCTTCGCTGCTTCCTCAATTGTCTGGCAAACTACTACACCCTTACCCGCAGCAAGCCCCTCTGCCTTAACGACGCAGGGCATTCCTCTTTTATTTACATATCTGATTGCCTCTTGCGCATTATCAAATACACGAAAGTCAGCCGTAGGTACTCCATATTTTCTCATTAATTCCTTGGCGAATACTTTACTCGATTCAAGCTGGGCTGCCCCTTTTGTCGGGCCAAACGTAGACATTTTATTTTTACTAAATTCATCAACAATCCCTAAAGCCAAAGGCATTTCTGGACCAACGACAGTTAAATCAATCTTCTCTTTGACCGCAAACTCTAAAAGCCCAGATATATCTTCTGCCTTTATGTCAATACACTCAGCGAGGCTTCCTATACCTGCGTTTCCCGGAGCACAGAAAATCTTATCCACTAACTCCGACTGCGCAATCTTCCAAACCAGGGCGTGTTCCCGCCCGCCTGAACCAATTACCAAAACTCGCATATCTAAAAATTTATCGCCACTTGTTTATTTCCTTTAACAATCTCTCCAATCACAAAAGACTTCAAATTAAATTTAAGCAGCGCTGATTGCAGCCTGGATGCCTTATCCGGCTGAACAACTAAAACCATACCAATGCCCATATTAAAGGTATGGTACATCTCATCTTCAGGGATATTGCCTTTATTCTGAATAAATTTGAAAATCCTTGGCACCCTCCAAGATGCTTTATCGATCTGAGCATTAAGATGGTTAGGGAGAATTCGGGCAATCTTTCCATAAAAAGCGCCGCCAGTAATATGGGCAATGCCTTTTATAGCGTATAGCGTATAGCGTTTAGCGTTTAGTAAAGAAAGAATAGGCTTAACATAAATTCGTGTAGGCTTGAGCAATTCAAAAGCGTAACGCTTTAATTCAGCCTTAGAGAAGACTTTTCTGACTAGAGAAAAACCATTAGAATGCAAACCATTAGACTCGATGCCAATTAAAAGATCGCCAACTTCAATCCGCGAGCCGTCAATAATTCTTTCTTTCTCCACCACACCAACACAGAACCCCGCCAAATCATATTCACCTTGATTATACATATCGGGCATCTGAGCTGTCTCCCCGCCGATCAAAGAACACCCTGCCTGGATACAGCCACGATTCAATCCCTTGACTATCTGGAGTAAAATATCCGAATGCAATTTACTATAAGCAATGTAATCAAGGAAAAATAAAGGCTTAGCCCCCGTGCAGAGAATATCGTTGACATTCATCGCCACAGCATCAATGCCCACAGTGTCGTGCCGATTAACTAAAACAGCGATCTTTAACTTTGTGCCCACACCATCACTAGAGGACACTAATACAGGATGTTTATATTTTCCTTGGGGAAAATCAAAGAAACCACCGAAGCCACCAACCCCCTTGAGTACCTGAGCGCTGGCGGATTTATGCACCAAAGAAGCAATGCGGGTGATCACCGCTCTTGCCTTTTTTATATCTACGCCTGCCCTTCTATATGTAAGCACAACTATTTACCCCGTTAGAGAAAGTCATCGAAAAAATCGATGGTAAAGATATAAGCGCTGACGGTGGTTTACCCTGTTAGAAAGAAAGTGTTATGCCAGGGAAAAATGTAACTTTCTAACGGGGTTTAATGTCATAATCAGTGTATCCCGTTAGAGAGAATTCTCTAACGGGGTTTATTCCTCCTGCGATAAAATTTATTAATTGTAGATAAAACCTGTTCGGGTGTATCGACGACAGTAAAAATAGCTAAATCTGAAGTGGAAATACAACCTTTTTTCAGGACCATAGCCTTAAGCCAATCAAGCAAGCCTTGCCAGTAATCAGAACCTACCAAGATAACGGGAAATCTTCCCACCCGTTCGGTCTGAATAAGATTGAGGCTCTCAAATAATTCATCCATTGTCCCAAAGCCCCCAGGCAGGATAATAAATGCTTTAGCATATTTGAGAAACATCACCTTACGACAGAAAAAGTAATGAAACTCCAATAACAAATCCGCATATTTATTTGCCTTTTGCTCCTGGGGAATCATAATATTTAAGCCGATAGATTTACCCTTTGCCTGCCTTGCTCCCTTATTGGCTGCCTCCATTGCCCCTGGACCACCGCCGGTAATTATTGCGTATCCTTCCCTTGCCAAGAGGTAAGCTATCCGGACAGCAATCTTATAATATCTGTCTTCCGGCCTTAGTCGCGAAGAGCCAAAAAATGAAACTGCCCGACCAACCTTGGATAAGGTCTCAAACCCTTCAACAAACTCAGCCATAATCCGAAATATTCGCCAAGTATCCTCCTTAGTAAAATCTACCTTCTTTTTTTCTACCCTACCCATATACTACAACCCTACCTTTCTAAATATTTTATTAATATTGCGCAGATAATAATTCAAATTGAATACCTTTTCTAATTCCTGAGCATCCAGATACCTCAAAACCTCTTTATCTTCTAACAACATCTCTTTAAAATCCTGCTTATCTTGCCAACTCCGCATCGCGCACCTTTGTACCAGATCATAAGCACGGATTCTGACCATGCCCTTTTGTATCAACTCCAACATAACCCTCTGGGAAAAAATGAGTCCGTGGGTTTTAACAACATTAGCCAACATATTCTCTGGATAAACAACTAACTTCTCGATCACCTCAATCATCTTATTGAACATATAATCCAAAGCTAGGCAGGAGTCAGGAAAAATAATCCTTTCGGCTGAAGAATGGCTGATGTCGCGCTCATGCCAGAGGCTAATATTTTCTAAAGCCACCCGGCTATTGCCGCGTAAAATCCTTGCTAAACCACAAATCCTTTCACAGATTACTGGATTTCGTTTATGCGGCATTGCTGAAGAACCCTTCTGCCCTCGAGAAAAAGGCTCCCCCACCTCCTGTACTTCAGTTCTCTGTAAATGGCGAATCTCAGTAGCAAATTTCTCTAAGGAAGAGGCGATCAGGCTAAGGGTAAGCAGGAGTTCGGCATAAACGTCGCGTGAAATTATCTGAGTAGAGGCAATGGGCTTAAGCTTAAGTTTACGCAAAACATATTGTTCAACCCCGGGTTCAATATTAGCGTAGGTGCCCACGGCACCAGAAATTTTACCAACAGCAACATTCTTAGATGCGGCAATTAACCGCCTTAAGTTTCTCTTGCTCTCATCGTACCATAAAGCAAGCTTCACCCCAAAGGTGGTCGGCTCAGCATGTATGCCGTGCGTCCGGCCAATACAAACTGTATCTTTATATCTCTTTGCCTGTCGGGATATAACCTTCAGCAGCTTAGATAAGTCTTGAATCAAGATATCGGTTGCTTGTCTTAATTGAACCGATAGGGTTGTGTCTAAAAGGTCGGAAGAAGTCATGCCTAAATGCAGATATTGAGCATCTTTGCCCAAATTTTGGGCCAGATTCGTAACAAAGGCAACAATATCGTGATGGGTCTTTCTTTCTAAGCGCTGAATTGTCTTAAGGTTGAATTTTGCCCTTCTTTTAATGCGCCGGTAAGAAGAAAGGGGCATCTTTTTCTGGCGGCTAAGTACTTCGCAAGCAAGCACCTCGATATCGCGCATGATCCTGAACTTATTCTCCTCTTCCCAAATATGCTTCATTCCTGGCAAACTATATCTCTCAATCACTTTTCCTCTCCTTTTTTAATGAGCACGCAACTTATGGAACGAAGTAAACCCCGTTAGAGAACTTCGTTCTCTAACGGTTTCCGCTGACGGTGGCATTAAACCACCGTCAGCGCCTATATTCTTCCCACCACCGACTTTGTCGGTGGCTTTCCCTAACGGGGTAAACATAATCCTTCGATTTCACTCAGGATTATGTCCTGAGCGTAGTCGAAGGACATAAGTTGCTGTGCGAATTATCCCGCCTCGTAAGATGCACCAAAATTCCCCTGAGGAATTCTACGAATTCCTCAGGACTAGTCCTGTAGAATTTCTTTAGAAATTCTACAGGGTGTTCCATAATTTTGGTGCACTCAGCGGGACAA
>JADHWR010000015.1 GCA_016783355.1 Candidatus Omnitrophota bacterium
GTTCGCTTTTAGCAAATTCGCTTTTTCTATAATTAAGCCCTGCTAACTGCCGCAGTCCTTCTTTGCCAAAAAGGCTTAAAAAAATGACTGCTCTTAAAGCGCACAATGCCTCGTTAGTGCAAATATTTGATTTTGCCTTCTCTCGACGAATATGCTGCTCACGCACCTGAAGCGTAAGAACAAAACCAGCCCGGCCCTCTCTATCACAAGTTAGCCCTGCAATTCTTCCTGGTAGATTACGGATATACTCTCTTTTTGTTGCCATAAATCCTAAATAAGGGCCGCCAAAGGAAAGCGGTATTCCTAAACTCTGGCCCTCGCCAACAACTATATCTGCATCCATTTCACCGGGGCTCTTTAAGATACCCAGGGAAACGGGATAAACTGACTCAATGGCTAAAGCACCAAATTTATGCACACGGCTAATTATGTCTGAATGGTCGTCAATTACGCCAAAGAAATTGGGATTCTGTAAGATAACCGCTGCTGTTTTATGATCTAAGTATTTATAAATCTCCTCCCGGCTGCTTTGGCGCGACGAGACAGGTATCTGGAGGAACTCAATAGGTAAATTAGAGGTATAAGTACGTAACATTGTTCTGTAAATCGGATTTATGCCGCCGTCGATGATAATCTTATTCCTGTCTGTAATACGCAATGCCATCATTGCTGCCTCAAAAAGCGCACTACCCCCATCATATAAAGAGGCATTTGCTACATCCATCTGCGTAAGCATAGAGATGGTTGTTTGATATTCGTATATTGCCTGCAAAATACCCTGGGAGCATTCTGGCTGATACGGGGTATATGCGGTGAGGAATTCCGAGCGGCCTGCCAATGCATCAATAGAAGCAGGTATGTAATGGTCGTAAAAACCACAACCAACAAAGTTTATCAGGTTGGTTGCGTTTTTGAGAGCGAGTTTCTTAAAATGCTGACTTACCTCAAATTCAGATTTTGCTTCTGGTAGATTAAAAGACTTTGGTCTTAGCTGCTCATCAATATCCTCAAAAAGTTCATCAAGCGAAGAAACCCCAATTGCCTTGAGCATCTGTTGCTTTTCTTTTTCTGTATGAGGAATATAACTCATTTTTCTTTTTCTTTGAGATATTGCTTATATTGGGCAGCAGTCATTAAATTAGCCTTCTCGCTCTGAGCATCAATATTTATTGCAACAAACCATGCCTTTTCATAGGGCGATTGATTGACAATTTCCGGCGTATTTTGAAGCTGCTCGTTTATCTTTATTACCTCTCCTGACATCGGAGCAAAGACATCAGAAGCAACCTTTACTGATTCGATTGTAGCAAATTGCTCAAGTTGTTTTATTTTTGCCGCAATCTTTGGCAACTCGACAAATGTAATATCGCCTAATGAGCTTTGTGCATGGTCGGTAATCCCGATTGTCCCAACCTTTCCCTCTATCCTTATCCACTCATGGTCTTTTGTATATAATAAATCTTCTGGCACATTCATTTTTCCCCCTTCAATGAGACCACAATTTATGGAACGAAGTGAACATAAATTGTATGGTCGAATTGATCCCGCCGAATGCTCTAAAATTATCCCCTGCGGGGAGAATTTTAGAGCATCTTATGAGGCGGGATATGTAGATTATTATAGTAATCTCAATGAGCCGTTTTTATAAAAAGGCTTCTCGACGATTATTCCAGAAATACTAATCTGCGTGTCTTTTTCTTTTAAGACAATACCCCTGCCTAAATCTGCAAAATCCGGACTGGCAAAACCCATGCCTATGCCACAAGAAAGGCTAGGAGCAAATGTTCCGCTTGTCACATAACCAATCTCTTTGCCATCAGTATATATTTTATAATTGTGCCGGGGACTGCGCCGAGAGACAGTCATAAAATATATCCGCTCTTTTACCAGTCCCTTTTCTTTCTGTTTCAATAAGGCATCCCGGCCAATAAAATCCTTATTAAAATCAACGAATTTCTCCAAGCCGGCTTCCTGTGGTGTAACAGTCTGATCAATATCCTCTCCGTAAAGGCTGTAGCCCATCTCCATCCTTAATGTATCCCGCGCACCTAAGCCTGCGGGTTTGAGCCTTTTATCTTTTAAGAGTAGAGCCCAAAGTTGCCCAATCTTTTCATTGCTTAAAAATATTTCATATCCCAACTCACCAGTATAACCTGTGCGGCTGATAATGTTTTTTTCGCCCAGGATATCAAAATAATCAAAGTGATAATATTTAAGGCGAAAGATATCTTTCGTAATTAAATCGCAAAGGATATCACAAGAACACGGACCCTGGATGTCTATCTTCCCTAAAGAATCTGAAAGATTTTGGCATATTGCGGTTTTTGCTAAATTCTTCCTGATATGCTCCTCGTCCTTCTCAATCCTTGCTGCATTTACCACTAATATAAATTTATCGGCACTAATTTTATAGACCAATAAATCGTCAATTACACCGCCATTTTCATTGAGCATAGAGCAGTAACGGCAGGAGTAAACTTTTATCTTATTTAAATTAACAGTAAGGATATTTTCTAAATTTGTCTGCGTGGGACTGCCACTGATAAAGATTTCGCCCATATGGCAGGTATCAAAGATAGAGGCATTTTTTCTTGTGCATTTATGCTCAGCAAGAATCCCGCTGTACTGAATTGGCATCATCCAGCCTGAAAACGGAAGCATCCTCGCATCTAATCTCTTGTGTTCCTCGTATAATGGAGTTTGTTTTAATTCCATGATTTCTTCTTCAAGGCAAAAACCATAATCACGCCAGATAATGCCATAAAAAAGCAAAGCACCTGGCCCATAGTAAAAGGACCGACAATAAAACCCAAGTGCGCGTCAGGATCACGCACAAATTCAACGAGAAAACGCAGGAGACCGTAACCGATAAGATACAAGAAAAAAACAAATCCGCTAAAAGCCTTCTTTTTACGCACAGACCAAAGAATAATAAAAAGAACTATTCCTTCAAAGAAAGCCTCATATAATTGTGAAGGATGCCGCAGGAGACCTGTTTTATCAGTGGGGAAATACATTCCCAGAGCAAAATCTGTTACTCTGCCATAAAGCTCGCTATTAATAAAATTACCGATTCTTCCAAAGGTATAACCTAAAGGAATACAGGGTATGAGAAAATCAGCAAAATCCAAGAATCTAATCTTATGCAGCTTGCAAAAGAAAAATGTTACTAAAATTAAACTGAGTAAGCCTCCATGATAAGACATTCCATAAATACCTGTGTAGTGCAAACCACCATCTACGCTGAAGGGTAGAATTATCTCTAAGGGATGGGCAATGTAATACTTGAGATTATAAAATAAAACATAGCCTATTCTTCCGCCTAATAAAACCCCAAAAAATATTGCCCAGATAAAATATTTATTGATTAGTTCCCAAGAATAGTCTGTCTTTTCCGTTTTTAGGCGATATTTTATAAGAAGATAAGTAACTAAAAAAGCGATTACATATCCCAAGCCATAATAATGTATGCGCAGCGGTCCAATCTGGATTAATACCGGATTTAAATGTTCGGGAATATGCTGCCACCATACAAGGAAACCATGCATAAAAAGTTTCTCCCTTAGGGACGGTTGTCCTTTATAAGCGGGTTCTGTCTTCGGCAGAGCCCAAAATTGTCCTCGCTCAAGGGGAAGCCTCTATAGGGTATAATTCGCTGCGGGCCCCGTACCGTACGGTACGAGGCGGGCTATTCTGGGCCGCCCACTGCCTCGCCACCCGCTTGTCCACCTTATTTCAGAGGAGCCGCTTGTTGTCAAATGTGGAGACCTGAGCCCCTATTTCATTAAGAAATAACCTTGCAGACCTTATCGTTCGGATGAACCTTCTGTTGAACCTTTATTCCAATTACATCCCCTGCTTTTGCCTCAGCAACATCCTGATGTTCAATCTGCATTGATTCAATAGCTTGTGTAAAATCCTCAGAATGCCCCTTGACGTGAATAGAATCGCCTACTTTTAGAGAATCGGAAAGCTGAACTATTCCGACGTTGACATGCCCATAATAATGGGTAACCACACCAACTTCCTTCTCTTCCATACTACACCTCCTTCAATGGCCGAGACACGGCTTCTTGCCTTTATTTGCTTTTTTTGAACGCCAGTTAAGTTTGCCTCGACGTTTACGCTTACCCATTCAGACCTCCTTCTACTATCTAGACTTTATTGCCAGGAGCCGAATAAAATCTGCACAATCCTCAATTTTATCAGCAACGCTTTCCATTGAATCAGTTAATTCATAAACCAAAAGTAAAATAGGGAAGGGAAGGGATGAATGAATAATTGCCTCAATTGTTACCCTCTTTTGCTCATCTGCCTTCTCTTCCAATTCCTCAACACTGATACAATCACTGAGGACCTTTTTTATATCATTATTGCTTAAAGAATAGGCAGCATCCTTTAATCTCTCCATAGCTATACTTAAAATCTTTGCTGTTTCGATGAGTTTGCCGGAAATGCCCTGCGCAAGAGACACCTCTAAGAAATCCAATAATCTTCCTGCGCCATTAGCATAATCAGCAATCGCATCCAGCGATTTGGTAAAATGCATTAAGTCTTCTCTGTCCGGAGGCGTAATCATACCTTCTGTAAGAGTATCCATTATCTCTCGCCGAAGTAAATCTGCCTCATGCTCTGATATTTTTAGCTTCTGAATATTCTCACTCTTCGCCACAAGATCTGAACGCACAAAAGCAGCGATTGCCTTACCTAAACCAACTACAGTTTCATATACTCTATCAATCTGTTCCTTAACCTTATCGAATACTATCTTTTCCTGTTCTCTGCCTAACCAACCAAGGATATTTCTTGTTTCTTGCATTTGTCGCCTCCTTTAATGAAGACATAACTTATGTCTTCATCTGACCCACCATATTATCTTCATTATTATAAACGAAATAAGGCCGCTGGTAAAGGGGGTTAATGACCAGGCAATAACCATATCCCTGATTATCTTTCTATTTAGTGCCTTGATACCCCGTGCCAGACCCACGCCAATAATTGCTCCGACCATAGAATGAGATGTTGATACAGGAATACCTAAATGAGTATAAATCTGGACATTTAAAGCAGTAGCCACCTCGGCAACAAAGGTCATTACCGGCGACATTCGCGTAATTCTAAATCCTACAGTCTCAATGACCTTATAGCCCCAGGTAGTCACACCAAGCACAATTGCCCCTCCCCCAATCACGGCTGCCCAAAAGGTAGAAAAGATGCCTGAGCCAACCATTATTCCTGTAACATTGGCAACATCATTTGCTCCCCAGGTAAACGCCAAATAAATACTACTCAGAATAAGAAGCCAATGACTTACTTGGCGTTCAAATCTTCGCGGCACCAGGTTAAAATAGACCCTTCTTATAAAGGGATAGATTAAAAAGGCTAACAGCCCTGACCCAAAAGGAGTAAGGATCCAGGACAAGAATATCTCTCCAATTTTACTCCAGTATATTGGTGCAAAAATTGCCAACCCCGCCCCTGCTACTGCTCCCACAATTGAATGGGATGTTGAAACAGGAATCTTTCGATATGTCGCCAGAAGAACCCATAATCCTGCTCCCATGCAAGCAGCTAAAGCAACCAACATAGAAACCTCAGGGTTTAATTTATCCAAAGGAACTACGCCTTTACCCACTGTCTTGATCACTTTTGAACCAAGAAGAATTGCACCTAAGAACGAGAAGACACAAGTAATGATTATGCCCTCTTTGAGGGTTATCCGGCGACTACCAATATCAGCGCCAACACAATTTGCGGCATCATTGGCGCCAATATTCCAACCCATAAATATCCCTGCCGCAATAATCAAAAGAATAATGGTCATTAACTAATCTCTCCTGCCTTCTCTATCGCTATCTTTGTGCATATTGGGCCGACTAACTCATAGATAACGGTCGTGGCAACAATGGTTGTAAAGATTAACCCTCCCACAAGAGGAAAATCGCTCTTCGCAATAAGAGCACAACCCAGCGCCACACCTGCCTGAGGAATAAGACCAAAACCCAAATATCTCCTTATCTTATGGGAGACTTTGGCAATCGTGCCACCCAAATAAGCTCCACCAATTTTACCAAATATGCGAAAGACCAGATAAATAATACCGATAAAACCAATATTTTTGAGTAAAGGTAGTTCCAAATTTGCCCCTGCTAAAACAAAAAAGAGAAGATATAAAGGAGGGTCGATTGCCTTTATCGCGTCAAAAAAATTCAGATTTGTTCTTTTAAGATTAATCAAGCTTGCCCCTAAGGACATACAGGCTAAAAGAACAGAAAAATGCATTAATATGCTTAATCCGATTGTAAAAAATATAAATCCCAGGCTATAAATAAGTAGTTCTGTTTGTGTGCGGATATACTTAGAAAAATAAGAGGCGAGCAACCCGATCAACCAACCGATAATAAATGCGCCCCCTATTTGCAATATAGAATTTATGATAATCTTAAAAATAAAGAGGTTGCTACTTATGTGTGCAGCCATTGCCTTAGCGAGAGCAAGAGACAAGGCAAAGATAATCAGACACCACGCATCATCTATCGCCACAACACCCAAAAGAATATCTGCAAATCTCCCCTTTGCCCTGGTTTCCCTAAGCACCATTACCGTCGCTGCCGGCGCGGTAGCTGATGATATTGCCCCAAACAATAAAGATAAATAGAAAGGCTTTCTTAAGATAAGAAAAAAGACTAATGTTACCAGAATCCATGCGCCTGCTGCCTCAAATAGCGAAATCCAGATTACCGGTTTACCAATACGGCGTAAATTCTCGCGGGAAAAGTTTTGACCGATACTAAAAGCGATTAAGCCTAAAACAATATTGGAAACAAATCCTGAGGAAGCAATTATCTCCCCAGAGACGAGATTAAAAAGGCAGGGTCCAATAATAATTCCTAATAAAAGATACGCAGTTACAGAAGGAAATTTTATCTTATTAATTATTCGGCTAAATATAAAGCCGAAAAGTAATATCAGGCCGAGACTAAGGATTGTATTATTCATTTAATTACACCCTTCTCTCGAAAGAGCGCAAGCAGGATATCAAACATTCCGATCATTCCCACAAGCTTGCCCTCTTCATCAACTACGGGTATTTGTTCCTGGCGATGCAACTGCATCAGTCTGTGGGCTTCTTCAATATCTGCGTCTTGCTTTATCGAGACAAAGTTTGTTTGCATCAGGTCATCGACAATACAAAGGGTGCCCATTTCAGGCGTAATCTCTAAATCAAATAAATCCAGCTCTTCTTTATCCACAAAAGGAATAGTGATTAAAATCTTCTGGCTCGTGGAACGAAATGTCTCCATAATATTTCTAAAGGAGATTGTGCCAACTAAATTATTGTTCTCCTCAGTAACAGGGACTAAAGGAAAACTATGAAAGCTACGAAAGGATTCAATTAGTTCAAAGAGTGATGTTGAACGCTTAACCGCAATAACCTTCTGCGTCATAACCTCTAATATCTTCACCTTGGCCTCCTATATTGGAATAATCTCAGTGGCAACTTCCAAAAATAACGAAATTTCTTTCTTTTCAATGCTCTTTTTATATTATCTATATTTCGTAATGCGGCAGCTTCACCCTGTTCAATACAATATCTTGCTTTAGAAAACTGCCACCACCGAACATTATTCAAATCTGGCTGAATTGCCCAATCGCAGGAAGCTAAATTCAATTTATTTATGTAAGAACCTCTTATTTTATCTGCTTCTAATATTAAGTCTAAACCAGAATTTAATTCTTCTTTACGACAGTGAAACTCTCCTGCTAAATTTATGGCAATAATAAAATCTGCACCTAAATCCTTGATCTCTTTTACAGGCACTAGAGACAAAACACCTCCATCTACCAAAAGCTGGTCATTATTGTCTAAAGGAGCAAAGACGCCGGGCATCGCACAAGAAGCAGCCACAGCATCGACAATCCTGCCTTTATTGATTGTTACAGACTTGCCGCTTTTTATGTCTGTTGCCACGCAAGTAAAAGGTATCTTCAGATCACGAAACTGCGTTTCTTTAAAAAGTTCATCGAATGCCTCAAATATCGACTCGGAAGGAATAAGGTATTTTTTTGTAATCTGTAAATTCCATAGATATAAATTCTTTATCCCATCTAAGAATTTCTTGATTAGAAACTTTGGTTCATCTTTACCTGAGATAGAACCAAAGAAAGATTCTATTCTTTTTAGCGCTGGATGCTCTGTCAACTTTAGAAGTCTATCCTCCAATTGGGCGTTATCTGGATTCGAAGAAAAGTAAGCCCCGACTACTGCGCCCATGCTTGTGCCGACAACCAAATCAACAGGAACAGAGGCTGCCCTTAATACCTTAAGCGCTCCAATATGGGCAAAGCCCTTTACTCCGCCGCCACCTAAAGCCAAACCAACTCTAAAAGCCATTTTATTTAAACTCAGGATTAAGCAAGCCGCCTGAAACAACCAACTTCATTGCCTCCTCAATGCTCATATCTAAAATTATCACATCTGCCCGAGAGGCAAAGATAAGAAATCCACTTATTGGATTTGGAGAAAGAGGAACAAAGATATTTAATAAGTCTTTAGCTGTCTTTTCTCTTGCCTCACCAAAGCCTTCATTAGTGATAAAACCGATTGTCCAGCTATCTTTAGTGGGATACTGAAGGAGAACAGCCTTTTTGAAACTGAGATGATTTTTCGAAAACAAAAATTCAAAAATTTGCTTCAATGAAGGATAAATATATTGCACCAAGGGGAAACGGCTAAAGACCCTCTCAAAGAGGCAATAAAGCCGCCTTCCTAAAAAATGAGAGGTGAGAACTCCGATCAGAAAAATAATTAACAAAAATAAGATTAGCCCCAGCCCTGGAATGTAAAATCCCAGCCTTTGCTTAAGATAAACATTGATAAATCTTCCTAATATCCCATCAGCAAAGCTAAAAAGAACCCATAAAATATACAAACTAAAAAATAAAGGAAGGACTACTAAAAGCCCGGCAATAAAATATCGGCGTATATGCTTAATCATTCTAACTTTAATAGATTTGAGATGAACTTTCCTGCCCAGCGATAGATATTATTTTCTGCTAAAATTTGCTGCATCCTTTCCATACGCTCTCTTTTTTCCTTAGGGGACAATTCCAGTGCCATATGTAAGGCATCAGCAAACCCTTCGCTATCATAAGGATTAACAAGAATTGCCTCTTTTGCAAAATCGCGTGCTGCACCAGTAAACTGACTGAGGATAAGCACACCCTTCTTATCCACACTGGCCGCAATAAACTCCTTTGCCACTAAATTCATTCCATCATGCAAAGAGCTAACCAGGCATAAATCTGCTGCTCGATATAAAGCAAGATGCGAAGTATAATCAAGTCTGATGTTCTTTACTACTATTGGATACCAAGAGCCTTCGCCATATTTCCAGTTAATCTCCTCAGCAAGAGCCTGAATATTATCGATAAGAAGTTTGTAAGACTTTATATGGATACGCGAGAGAGCGCCCATTTGTAAAAACACGAATCTTCCATGATACTGAGGGTATTTTTCCAAGAATCTTTCAACTGCCTTTAATCTCTCGATTATCCCTTTAGTATAATCAACGCGGTCAATGCCAATAATCAATATTTCATAAGGGGGGTCGATAGAATCGGATATTCCCTGCATTGCTTTTTCAACCTCGACTGATTTTGCTCCTGTTGATATCCCTTCATAATCAACGCTAATAGGAAATGGGCGCACTAAGGTTTTATGACCTTGATGAACAACACTCAACTCTTCCCAATCTACTTTTGCCTCAAGCTCAAGCTCAATTGTGGATAAGAAATTATGGCAATGATAACGAATATGAAAACCCAAAAGGTCATTTGACAATAAGCCCTCTAAAATCTCTTTCTTTTGCGGGCAAACCCTAAAGACCTCAGGGTTAGGCCAGGGAATATGCCAAAAAAGAGAAATTACTGCATCCGGCCTTTTTTCTTTTATATATTTCGCCGTCAAAGTAAGATGATAGTCCTGAAGCCAGACAAAACTTTTCCCATTTGAGATCTCTTTTAGAATATTTTGCGCAAAACGGCGATTTACAGTTTCATAATAGCCCCAATCAAAGGCATCGAAGAGAGGTTTCTCATAAGCAATATGTGCCAATGGCCAAAGTGCACAATTCGCATAGCCATAATAATAACCGTTTACCTCCTCTTTTGTCATCCAGATTCTCTTTAAGGTATAAGATGGATTTTCCGGGGGAACACGAATCTTATTGTTCTTATCTACAGTATCTTTATCTGCATCACCACTGCCATAAGCTACCCAAATCCCGCCTGAGGCTTGCATTACAGGATCCAAGGCAATCGTCAGACCGCTGATTGCCTGTACGCATTTAATCTTTTTGCCTGAATATTCGTGAATATAGGGTTCGCGATTAGAGGCGATAATAAAGCGATAATCCCCCATCTTCTCTTTTATTGCCTGCTCCAACATTTCTTTGGTCCAAATCATTATCTCCTCCTCAATGAGTCCGCCAAAGTTCGTTGGCGGACGAATTGATTCCGACGAGCGCTGTAAAATTATCGAATCTTCTCCGAAGACTTAATCCCGGGAATTTTTCAATGAAAAATTCCACGGGGGAGAATTTTACAGCATATTAAGCGAGTCGGAATATTCATTTGACATAGGATGTCTATTAATAAATCTTCTTTATCTGCGTCTCTGGAAAGTAATGCCCCAGAATCTCCTGGGCAGACACTCCGCTTTTACTCATCCCTTTTGCCCCTGACTGACACATTCCTACGCCATGACCAAAGCCAGCGCCATAAAAGATAAATTCCTCGGGAACGCCTCTACTATTATACCTGATATCAACCCTAAAAGCACTACTGCGCAGATTTCCTAATATAGTTCTTATTTTATTTTGACCAGTGACTTTCTTTACACCCTCTGTCCCCTCAATTTTAATACTGATTAAATGACCGCTTCTTGCGCGACGTTGGGGAATAATCTTAAGAATCATTCCTACGTCAATATTCTTATTTCTCAATAACTCCTCTAATTCCTCTCTTTTGTATAATCTTACCCAGCGAAAATTAGCCGGGTTTTCTTCTTCAAGATTAGAGAATACATTTGGTCTTTGCATTAACCATTTTTCTAAATCCCACGGCGAAAGAGGAAACTTCAACCTGTCCCACCTCGAAGGTGGGACAGGTTGAAGTGGGACAGGTTTTGAATCTGTATCTAACCTCCCTTTCAAATATGGCAAATTTTGAGCACTAAAAATATCATCCTGGGTATGACCGCCGCAATTATTAGAGTAAAATATCTCAATTGGCTCACCGGCAAATGTAAGGATTAATCCTGCTGTTTCATCTACAGCCTGATTAGTCTGTTGTCTCTCGTAAGCTGCGCCGTTATAGACCTGAGAGCGGGTACTGCTAAAAAAATCAAAGCCTTCTTTTCTGTTGTATCTGCCTAAATTTTTAACTGCCCGGGTGCGTGCAACAATCGCCTGTGCCTTAAGTGCCGCCTTTGGCCAACTGGGGGGCATCTCCGAAGGCAAAACCCCATAAAGGTATTCTTCCAAATTAATAATGTTGATTAACTGCATTGCATCAGATTTTATATCAACCTGAATTTGGCCACGGTATTGTAGATTTTGTTTCTGTGCCCAAAAGTTTCCTTCGCCGATGAGCAAATCAAAAAAGCTAAAAACAGAATCTTCTCT
Source organism: Candidatus Omnitrophota bacterium (assembly GCA_016783355.1). GTDB lineage: Bacteria > Omnitrophota > Gorgyraeia > Gygaellales > JAHJCI01 > BS750-G32. The sequence goes on from JADHWR010000015.1 coordinate 11,688, forward strand.
TTTATTGCTCATCAGAAAGGAATTATTGAGCAGGAGTTTTGTTGTTTCTCGTATATCTTTTAGATAGACGCATTTGTTTTTTTTATCAAAGACCAAAGAATAAATTTTCTCTTTATCGCCGGTGAACCCCGTTCGAAATAGCCCCGCCTTAGCATGAGCAGGACGTAAATTACTATTTTTATTTTGTATTTCGAACGGGGTGAATCTGCATTGACCGTCATCCTTATTCATAATCTCAAAAGAACTGCCTGATTTAAAATCAACCCGATCAGTAATGCGGCCGACGGCTATCCTTACCAAAGGAGCCGCAGATTTATGAGGGCTGGACTTAACCTTTATTAATTTCCGGCGCCTTTGTCTTTCGTTATCTCCTTTTTGTCTTTTAAAAAAATCGTCATTTAGTTTTGTCTTTACCTTTTCTAATTCTTCTTTTAGTTTATCTTGCGGGTTTATTGTGTATGCCTTGGCAAAGGCTCTATAACTGGAAACAAAATCATTAATCTGAAAATAAGAATGGCCGAGTAAAGAATGAATTTTAGTAATACTTGGCTCAAGTGATTTTAAAGTTTCAAAGACATCTATTGCCTTGGAGAACTCTTCCCGCCTCAAATATAAATCCCCTAACCGAAGTAAAGCTAACGTATTGTTGGCATCAACCCTTATTGCTTTCAAATAATTCTTCTCTGCTCTGGCAAAATTACCTAAATCCTCCAGGCATTGACCCTGGTAGATTAAAAGCTCAGGCTGTGACGGCTTCTTTTTTAAGGCCTCTTGAAGATAAGGTAAAGCCTTCCTCGGTTGATGATGAAGATAATATAACTCACCCAAAAGTTTTAAAACAGCAAAGTCTTCCGGTAGATTCTTAAGAATCCTGATTGCTTCTTCATACTCAGCTGAATCTTTATAAAGATAAGCGAGGTTTAGAGCAGCGGCGAGGTTCTGGGGCTCTTGTATAAGAATCTCTTGATAGAGACGAATTGTTTTCTCGTATTCGCCATTATTATAAGACTGGGCGGCTTCTTCTAAATGCGCATTTGCCCATGCAGTCCCTGTTAGAAAACTTATGAATAAAAAAAGACATACCCTTCTCATTAAAAAACATAGGTTACTTCAATTCTTTAAGATATTTATAATAGTCGCTCTCTGTTGTCAGAATAATTGTGCTGTTTCTATCAATGGTTTTACGGTAGGTCTCCATTGTTTTTAAGAAAGAATAGAATTCTGGGTCTTTATTATAAGCCCGGGCATAGATGTTAACTGCCTCGGCATCTGCCTTGCCAATAATTCCCTGTGCCTGCCGAAAAGCCTGCGATGTAATCTTCTTTAATTCCTTTTGCCTCTCGCCCTCAATCTCTGCAGATTTTCCCTGTCCCTCTGAGCGATAGCGCTCTGCTGCCCGTTTTCTTTCCGCAATCATTCGATCGTACACTTTATTACGCACATCCTCCACGTAATTAATGCGTTTAATACGCACATCTAAAAGCTCTATTCCGTATTGAGGCATGTGTTTTTTTGCTTTCTCAAGGATAAGGCGAGTAAGATCTTCCCGGCCGACGGCGATATGCTCAACTGCCTCTTCTGTAATAATGACATCCTCTCCTTCTTCGTCCTTGCTTTCAAGAATACGGTTGGTGTCTCTGACAACCTCAACTAATTTATGACTGGTGATTGCATCCCGCGTTGCCGAATTAATAATATCACTCAGCCTCGCATATGCTCCTATTTCATTGGCTACTGACTGCAGGAATTTAAGTGGAGCAGTAATTCGCCAACGCGCAGTTGTGTCTACCCAGATATATTTCTTATCCCTGGTTGGAACCTGATTAGGCTCGCCATCCCATTCAAGGAGCCGTTTATCAAAAAAGTGAGCCACCTGAATAAAGGGAAGCTTAAAATGCAGCCCTGCTGTGGTTATGGGCTTGCCAATCGGTTTTCCAAATTGAGTAATAACCACCTGTTTGGTTTCATCAACGAGATAGGCTGTCCCGCTAATAAAGAAAAGTATGACCAAGATTACTAATCCCGAAAAAACCTTTAAAATAGTCTTTTTCATCTGGATTCCTCCTCACCCAATTTCAATAAAGGTAAAATTGATGACTGCTGCGGGTCAATAATATACTTTTTCTTTACCTTTGGTAAAACCTCGCTTAAGGTCTCAAGATAGATACGCTTTTGCGTAATCTCCGGTGCGTTTTTATACTCCTGCCAGGTAACTAAAAACCGGCCTGCCTCGCCCTCGGCCCGATTTATCTTCTCCAAAGCATATCCCTCTGCTTCACGAATCGTCTTCTCTGCCTCGCCCCGGGCACGAGGAACAACCTTGTTATATGCCTCCCAAGCCTGGTTAATCATCTTTTCCTTTTCTTGCTTTGCCTCATTTACCTCATTGAATGCCGGCTTTACCCGGTCAGGAGGATTCACATCCAATAACCTGACTGTAACGATATGAATTCCCGTAGAATAAGTATCTAAAATCTTCTGCATCTCTAATTGTGCCAAATGGTCTATCTCCTCTCGCTTGGTGGTCAGCACTTCATCAACCCGATAGTCACCAACCAAACGCCGCATTACGCTTTCTGAAATATCCCGCATATTAACCAGAGGGCTGCGCGTGGCAAAAAGTAACTTTACCGGGTCTTTTATCTTAAACTGGACAATCCAGCGCATATTCAGAATATTCAAATCTCCTGTAAGCATCAATGACTCATCTAAATACTGCCGGGTAGCATATACCCTGCTGCCTCGCCTGACATCTCTTGTGCCAAACTCCTCCTTAAATATTCGCTTAACCTTTATCGGTGTTACCTTCTCGATGCCAAAAGGTATCTTGGCATGCAGTCCTGGCGAACTTAAACGCAGATAGCGGCCAAACCTCTGCACAACACCCACTTCATCCGGCCCGATAGAATAAACAAAGCCACTAAGGCCAATAATAACTAACAAGGCTATAATAGCCCCTGGCAAAAACCTCTTGTAATCTGCCATCTTTTTCTTTCCGATATCGATAATATCTTCAGGACGACGAATATTCTCCCAGTCCATAATTCCTTACCTCCTCAATGAGTCCGCCAAAGTTCGTTGGCGGACGAATTGATTCCGACGAGTGCTGTAAAATTATCGAAGAGAATTTTACAGCATATTAAGCGAGTCGGAATATTCATTTGATATAGGATGTCTTTGATATGTTAGTTTACAACTATTGAACCCTCTCGTCAATAATTATCTACTTATTTAAATAGAGGGTCTGTGTTGGATAAGCAAATTCAATACCCCTCTTTTCAAGCTCCTCTTTAATTCTAAAATTAATTTCCTGTTGTATATCCATATATTTATTATAGTTACTTCCTAAAACATAATAGACAACCTCGAAGATTAAGCTAAAATCTCCATAAGAGAAGAAATGTGCACGGTCAAAAATTGCATCTTTGGTATTTTTTATAATATCTGTGATTATTATTGGTATCTCTTTTAACCGGGAAACTGTTGTCTGGTAAGTAACACCCAGTTTAAAAACCACGCGGCGCTTCTCCATCCTCTTGTAGTTGCGCAAGCGCGAATTGGTAAGGTCGGTGTTAGAAAATACTACCTGCTCTCCTCCTAAGCTGCGCAGACGCGTCGTTTTAATGCCGATATACTCTACTGTTCCCAGGAAATCTCCGACAATGACAAAATCGCCGATCTCAAAAGGCCGGTCAAAAAATATAGAAAAATAACTAAATAAATCCCCTAAGACTGCCTGCGCAGCTAAGGCAACTGCAACGCCTCCAATACCTAAACCAGCAATAACCGTAGAAATCTTAAAGCCAAGATTATCCAAAAGGAAAACAATACCTAAACCCCAGATGATTACCTTAATTATGTTAACAATCCCTTTAAGAGAGCGCTTCTTGCTGATATCCTTTTCCCTTTTTAACCAATAGGCCTCAAGTGCATAATTGATCGTTGCCACTAAAAAGCGGATAGCAAAAATGGTCAGGAGGATTAATCCAATAATATCAATCATTTTCGTGAGAACTGGGTTTAAGGTGAGATTACGAATGCTTAGATAGAAAGCGCCAAAATAAAGCAAGGGCAGAAGTGTTTTCTCAAAAATATGAATCAAAAAATCATCTATCGTGGTTGCGGTTTTCTTTGCCCAAGCCTTCAGACGTGCTAAAACAATAGCTTTAAATATACGAATGATAAAAACGGTGAGAAGGAAAAAAAGAGCACAAATAAGATAATCTAAAAGACGATTCTGAAAAAATGAAATCTCAAGAATCTCTCTAAGCATTGAACCTCCTGACCCCATTCTCTGATTTAATATTTATAGTAATTTGCCGGTGTCGTCTGCGCTATATATTTAACAGCCTCAATAATACAAACGCGAATAGCCTTCTCCATGGGGGTATTAGCATACATAGACAGCCCTACACCTAAACCCCATTTACCGAAGAATCCAGTCATAATTGCACCAGCGATGTTTGAAGCCTGACCTTGCACGCGGGTTGCTGCTAAAATCTCCGAAGTAGAGGCATCAATGATACGAATATCCAAAGCCATATGTGCCTTGTTTAAGGCTCCTCCTAATAAGCCTCCTAAAATACCACTGCCGACACCTCCGCCGCCGCCTATGCCAGCTGCACCGCCTGATGCCTGTGGTTCAAATTCAGTCACCGCAGCAGTAATAATCAAATCTGCAGTTCTAATCTTGCCTCTCTCTGGTCCACCAGCAGATTGGTCTGCGGCACCGGAAATAGCAAGCTCCTGCTCCTTCATTAAGGCCCCTAACACCTGGCGCTCGACAACTCTAAAGCGATTGCTATTAACGAGGGCAGTCAACAGCATCTCGCGTAATCCTGAACCAATCACTCCCCCCGCCTTTGCTGCTTTTACCTCAAACTCGGCTATAGCAATGCGTGCCTTCGGCCCAGAATAAGGCGGCAAGGGTTGTGTGCCTGCTGTTGCATCAACCTGGGCTGTTGGTTGTACCATCTGTGCCAAAGAAGCACAGCCAATCAAAGAAGAAAAAAGAAACAAAAATCCAGACATAGCACAAAAGAGTTTAAGACTTCTCATATTCATCAGCACCTCCTTTTAATGCATCTATTATTTTTACTGCTAACTGCTCTCCAGCCTTTGTTAAAGCCTCACGGCCGCCAACAATACTATCTAAATGAATACTACTACCGCTTGCATCAAGGTAAGCAATCGCCCTTCCTTCCTTAATATTAATTAGCTTTACTGTTACCGAGGCATGACAAGAATGCATATTAGAATCAGCAACCTTTCCTCCGCTAGAAGCCAGGGCTTTGCCTAAAAGCACATAATCTGCTTTAGATAATTTTGCTAATTCAATGGACTCTGACTCGGAAATATCAATATGCGTGAATGCCTTTTCCTTGCGCAAAACACCTGTCAATTGGAAAGGCTCTAAGACCTGATAACCATAAGCAATGAGTGTCTGTGCTAATTTTGACTCAATCGTAGATAGGTCAATCTCTGAGCCAGCCCACCAATACTGCTGCGGCCCCTCAATGTTCTGTTCGCTAATCAAAAGCAAGACACGAGGCCCTAAAGACGCCTTTGCGCCTTCAGTTTCTTCTTGGGCGTATCCTGCCTGGCTTAACATCAAAAAACTCACTATACACAGGAAAAAGTACTTTCGCATTTTCACCCTCCTTTTTCTTTTATTTTAACCCATAAAAGATGCAGGTCAAGGAAAAACTATGCCTTCCTCCTTCCACAGACCACGCTGATTAGCTCGTGCCTCCTGATAAAGCTCATGAAATAAACGTGCGTATTTTACATTGGGTGGGATTGTCATTAAAGAAGCAAAGCCCTCCTCAACAATCTTAGCATTCAGAAAGATTCCATCCTTTAGATAAACGTAAGCAAGTAACCGGCCGTACTGATCATACCTTTCCAGATCAAACTCTAAACGCACACGTTCGCCCTCTGCTAAATTGCGCACAAATTCATACGACCTTCTCCCTAACTTCATAATTGTTCTAACATTACTTCTTGTGCGCCTTGCATCGCGATATAACTTATCGCAGCCGTGTATCTCTGGTGTATCAATCCCGATCAGCCGCAGTCTCTTGCCGTTTTCTAAAAGAAAGGTGTCCCCATCAATAACGCGCCTAACTAAAATATCAGAATATTCATAATGCCGGCCGGAAGGAGAAAAACAGCCCAGATAAAAGAAGGAAAAGATAAACAAGAGTATAACCGTTTTATTATTCATAGGGTGAATTATATCACTTTCGCTTGGCGAAAACAAGAATTTCAATTATAATAAGATTATGCTCTACGACCGATTCCAAAAAGAAGCTATCGATTATATAAATCAAGGTCACTCTGTAATAGTCTGCGCCCCCACAGGCAGCGGCAAGACCGCGATTGCTGAATACATTATCAACGAGGCATTCAAAAAAAATGACTACATTATTTATACTGCGCCGATAAAGGCTTTATCTAATCAAAAATTCCGGGATTTTAAAGAGCAATTTGGCGCAAATATCGGAATCCTCACCGGTGATGTCTCAATAAATCCTCAGGCACAGGTGCTGATTATGACAACAGAAATCCTGCGCAACAAAATCTTAGATGAACCAATGTCTCTTGCGAGATACTCCTGGGTTATATTTGATGAAATTCATTATATTGATAACGAAGAGCGCGGAACAGTCTGGGAGGAAACCCTTATCTTTTTACCCAAGCATCTGAAGGTGTTGGCGCTCTCAGCCACCATACCAAATATTCAAGAGCTTAGCCATTGGATTGAATCTATCCATAAGAAACCGATGCAGATTATTGTCGAAAATCATCGGCCGGTGCCCTTAAAAATCCTTTTTCAATGTCAGGATAAAATCATTAGCAGCTTAAACGAACTAAATTGCACAGGCTTTAGCCAAAAGAGGATGATTCTTAAGCCAAATCGTTTAGACCACCTAATTACCAATCTTCGCCAGAATATGAATCTTCCCTGTATCTATTTTGTTTTCAGTCGTCGTCGTGCTGAAGACCTTGCCTTTGAACTATATCGTTTTGATTTCCTCAACGCTCGAGAAAAAAGTGAAATTGTCAATCTCTATAATGAATTGTGTCTTCGCCTTGATTTAGTTAACGAGGTTAGTGCCCGCCGGCTTTTTTATCTTATCCAAAAGGGTATCGCCTATCACCATGCCGGTATGCTGCCCGGCCTTAAGGTAGTCGTTGAAGAACTCTTTACCAGCCGCTTGCTTAAGGTTATCTTTACCACAGAAACCTTTGCCTTAGGTATAAATATGCCGGCAAGAGCAGTAATATTTGATGGCTTAAGAAAGTTTTCTGGCCGCTATGTAAGCGTTTTAAAAACACGCGATTTCTATCAGATGGCTGGACGAGCAGGAAGACGGGGAATGGATAAGGTTGGTTTTGTCTTCTGTCGCATAAATCCGCGCAGGATTTCATTTGAAGAGATAAAGAAAATAATCCGAGGAAAAGCTGAACCAGTAAAAAGCCAATTTAATCTATCTTATGCCACAATTCTCAATTTATACAAACGCTATAAAGAATCTCTTTTTAATTTGTATCCTTTGACCCTGCATCATCATCAATATCCTCAATACCAACAAAAACGAGCATTAAAACTTATCAGTGCAAAATTAAATCTCTTAAAGAACTTAGCTTATATCAAAAACAATAATCTCACAAATAAGGGTAACTTTGCCGCAGCTCTTTATGGCTATGAATTGATTCTTACTCAACTTTATGAACAGGGAGTCTTAGAGGACTTAGATGAATTCAGATTAGGACAACTTGCTGTAGCTGTGGTATTTGAACCAAGAAAAAATCAACGCGCCTGCGCTCTACCTAAAAATAGTCGCTTTCTCCAGCATATTTGCGAAGAAACCTTCCTTGCGGTCAAGAAAAAGGAAATCTCCTTTGGGATTTTACCTTTTAGTAAAAAACCTTATTTCCACTTGGCTGCTGCACTTCAGGCTTGGCTTTCGGGAACAGATTTTTCAAAGATAAAAAGATTTACCGATACTGATGAAGGGGAAATTATTCGCTATTTCCGCATGGGACTGCAGATATTAAAAGAAATCAACTCCTCACCGGCTACATCAGATTCCTTAAAGGAGAGAATTAAGAAAGTTATTAATATCCTAAATCGCGATGTGGTTGATGCCCAAAGGCAACTCCAGATGAGTTAATTAGGAAGTTTAAAAGAGCGGCTGCATTTACGATAGGCCTCGTAGGCGGGTTTTTTGGAAAAATTCCAGCGGATAAGACCGAAATAGTCAACACCACTTTTAAAATGCTTTTTGTTATCCCGTAAAAATGCCCAGAAAATTTTCTCTACATCCTCTAATTTTAGTAACTTGCTATAAACCTCTTTTACCCAAAGTGCTTGTTCTCTCTCTACCGGGCTTTTTCCCTCCCACCATGTATTAGTCCTCTCTGGCCGTCTTACGCCAGGGCAGCCCAACTCCGTAAACCAAATTTTTTTATCTGAATCATTAAATTTATCCATTATCCTCTTTAAATTCTTGTGCATTACCGCAACTGTTTTTATACGATTGGGATAAAGGGGATTAACAAAAGGATGTATATTGATAATATCGAAATAATCCTTGCCGCCATTGCGGTAAATATTCTGCAAGGCATATATCCCAGGAGGGATCAAGCCTCCTAAAAGAACCTTGCAGCTTGGGTCTATCTTTTTTGCTAAACGATAAGTGTGCTTAAGTAATTCGCTGTAGGTCTTCATATCATCCTGGGGCTTCCAATAAAACGGAGAATCTGGTTCATTCCAGACTTCCCAATACTTTATTTTATCTTTGTATCTGGTGATTACAACAGAGACAAAACTCAAGAAATCACCTATTTTCGTGGGTGGATAATTCCAATCCGGCGCAGCCCAGGAAGCAGAATAATCCAGAATTCCTAATATTCTAATCTGATTCTCGGTAAGTAAATCTACAAGAAAATCATATTTGCGAAATTGGAATTCTCCTGGCCTTGGTTCAATATCATCCCAAAGAAAATCAAAACGCACAAAACTTATTCCTAAATCCTTTAAAATTTTTACTGTTTTCTTTAGGGTTTCTTCATTATATTTATAATTATTCCAGGGGTGATGCCAGTGTAAAAATGATAAAACCCCGAATGGCTCATAGCCGATTTCGCGCCAATCATAAGGAGAGGGGTCAAATTCATTCAATACGCCATCTCCATCAAAATCATTGTCGTGGCGTCGGGGCTTGCTATAATCCTGATTTAAAGTTGAAATTGCCTGCCTCTCTATAT
>JADHWR010000016.1 GCA_016783355.1 Candidatus Omnitrophota bacterium
TTGTTATATTAACCATGTTATAAACAAATACCTAATCTGCACTTCCTCTTGGTAATGTGCTCTTCAAATTCAGCAGGAAATTTCTCTATGGCAGAGTTTGTAACATTAAGTGCTGCCTGCCCTAATCCGCAGCGCGATGTATCATACAAGACTCCCTGCAATTCTTTAAGAAGAAGAGGGTCGCCCGGCTCGCCCCGGCCCAAAGCTATATTTACCAAAATTTCCCGTGCCCGCTTGGTGCCTTCACGGCAGGGAGCGCATCTCCCGCAGGACTCATCATCAAAAAACTCTGTGCATCTTCTTGCCACATCTACCATACAATGCTGGTCATTTATCACGATTACTGCTCCTGAGCCCAGCATACTGCCTGCCTTCTGAACACTGGGATAATCCAAAGTTAGGCCCAGTTCTTTATCGGTTAATAAATTGCTGGAAGCCCCGCCGGGCAAAACTGCTTTTAGTTTACCATCAACACCTGCGCCGTATTTCTCAATTAATTCTTTGAGGGTAATATCTGTCGGAAGTTCATATACACCGGGCTTGTTGACATCTCCGGAAAGGCAATATAATTTTGTCCCGGGTGAAAGAGGAGAACCAATTTTAGAAAACCACTCTGCGCCTTTTAATAAAATTTGAGAAATATTAGCAAATGTTTCTACATTATTTAAAACTGTTGGTTTATTCTTAAAACCGACGAACGTAGGAAAGGGGGGTTTTACACGAGACTGCCCCTTCCTTCCCTCTAATGAATCCAAGAGCGCTGTCTCCTCTCCGCAGACATAAGCACCCGCACCTCTGTAAAGATTGATTTTAAAGGAAAATTCAGAGCCAAGGATACTTTCTCCTAAGAAATTATGCTCTTGGGCTTCTTCTATCGCCTTTTTTAAAATCTCATAAGCCTTAAAATACTCTCCCCTAATATAAATAAAGCCTGTCTGGGCGCCAAGGCTTAAGCCACAAATAATCATTCCCTCAAGTAAAAGATGGGGGTCATCCTCCAGAATAATCCTGTCTTTAAATGTCCCTGGTTCTCCCTCGTCAGCATTACAGACCACGTACTTGGGAAACTCTTTGCTCTTTTTGGCAAATTCCCACTTTAATCCCGTGGGAAACGCTGCGCCTCCCCTGCCTACGAGTTTAGATTTCTTGATCTCGTTGATTATATCCTCGGAAGAGCCCTTTAATGCCTTTTTTAAGGCAAGGTATCCCCCCTCGCTAATATAACTATTTATATCCCCAATATAGCCCTCTTTTTCTATATTCTTTAAGATTATTCTGGTTTCTAATCTCTGGTTTCTGGTTACTTTATTCATATTGAGAGATTATCTCTTTTGCCCTTGCCACAGTTAAATTCCCGAAAAGTTCCTCATTAATCATCATCACCGGCGCTTTATCACAGGCCCCTAAGCAAGAAACTGCCTCAACAGTAAATTTTTTATCAGGCGTGGTCTGGCCTGCTGCAATATCTAATTCCTCGCAGACTGCCTCTAAAATCTTTCTTGAGCCCTTAAGAGAGCAAGGCAGGGATACACAAATACGGATAATAAATTTCCCTCTCTCTTTAAGATTAAACATAGAGTAGAAAGTAGCTACGCTATAAACCTCAACTGGAGGCAAATTCAATTCTTTAGCTAAAAACGAGATGGTCTCTTCTGTCAGATAACCGCATCTTTCACAAGCAGCATGCAGACAAGGCAACAGGGCCTCATTTTCTCGGCCATGCTCATCCAATATCTTCTTAAGCTCTTCCTTACATTCCTTGAGTGACACCTTCTCGCCTCCTCAATGAGTCCGCCAAAGTTCGTTGGCGGACGAATTGATCCCGCCGAATACTCTAAAATTATCAGGGAGAATTTTAGAGCAGTTTATGAGGCGGGATATACATTATTATAGTAATCTATTATAGTATTATAAAAAATTATTATAGAATATTCTGACATTCTTGTCAATTCTAAAAAGAGCAAAGGCTAATGAAACTATCCCTCTTTGGTGAGTCTGGTCTTTACTAACTCGCTTACTATCCGGCCATCGGCCTGGGTTCCTATCTTTGCCATGACCTCTTTCATAACCCTGCCCATATCCTTGATGTCTTTTGCGCCACAGCTTGTAATTATCTCCTCAATTACCTCTTTAATTGCCTCGGGAGAAAGTTGAGGCGGCAGATAAGACCTTGAAATCTCCAGGGCTTTAGTCTCTTTCTCTGCCAAATCCGCTCTTTGGCCTTGTTTAAACTGACTGATTGACTCCTTTTCTTGCTTAATCAATCTTTTGATTACCGTAATTACCTCATCATCCTCTAAATCCTCTTTTCTCTTTTCAATTGCCAGGTTTTTAAGATTCGCCCGTAAAAAACTTAATGTTTGAGACTTCATTGTATCTTTACTTTTCAGTGCTTTTTTGTAATCATTGAAAATTTTCTCCTCTAACATTTTACTCCTCTCTCGTTAATCCAACGCAATCAAAATAAAGGATGCCCCGGCCTTCTGGGCGAGGCTCAAACTGAAAGCTCTTTACAGGAAAATCTAATATTCCATTTTTATCTGCATCCCCTGGCTGCCAGTCGCCCCGGGCATAAAAATCCGCAAAAGGACAAATAATCTGCCTCCAGCCAATAAAGTCATCTTTGACAATAAAGCGCCACATCTCTTGCTTGCTGTCCTTAATATCAAAGGCAATCGCTCTCCGGGAGTTTTCTCCGTGCATATAAAAGGAAATCGCATTAAATTTCTTCCAGTTTATCTTCTCTGGTTTAATCTGCCAGCAGCCTGCTCCTTTGGCATCTATATTATACCCTCTGGCAACCCACATATAACCGCCGCTGGCAGCATCATATTCAACCTTCAGGGCTTGATTGCCGGAAAATTTAATATCTTGAGAGGCACAAACTTTTACAGAAGAACCCCCGCCTGCGCCAAAATCAACTGTTGCCTGCGGTCCTCCCCTGATTGGACCTTCAAAATCATCAATGATCAATGTGCCTGGATTAGACCCGCAGGCAGAGCTTAATATCAAAATTAAAAATAAGCTCAAGATTAAATTTAATTTTTCCACCCCTTCTCCTTTCTAAGCTCCTTTGATAAATATAAATCCAATAATTGATACAACCATAAGATAATAGCCAAAATAATCAAGATGCATTCTTTTAACAACTGTCTTTAAGATAATAAGGCCAATCAACCCGGCAAGAAAACTAAAACAGAGACTAAGCCAAAATCCAGTGATATTATTATTAAAAACAACCTCAACCTTTTTTGCCTCAAGCAGATATGCACCTAATATTGCCGGGATACCGGCAATAAAGGAAAATCGAAAAGCAGCCTCTGGTTCAATACCCCTCGCTAAAAGACTGATGATTGTCATACCCGAGCGGGAAATACCCGGTATGATCGCAAAACCCTGTGCAATCCCAAACAATAAAACATCCTTAATATTTAAGGAAAGGAGGTTGCGTCTGCCGGAGCTAAACAGCCGCGTTAAAAATAAAAATATTGCCATAATGAACAAGGCAAGACAGACAAGTTTTGGATTCTTGAATAATCCCTCAAAAAAACTTCTGCCCAGGAGTCCAATTATTGCCGAAATCAAAGTAATTAAAGCTATCTGCCACAAAAGCACCATGTCCTTTAAAGTGCGCCGAATATCTTTGATAAAAAAGCAAAAGATGGCAAAGAGTGTGCCAAAATGACAGACCACGACATATGCTAATATCTGACTTTTTTCAAAATTAAGGAAATGACTGAATAAAACCAAATGGCCAGAGGAACTCACGGGTAAAAATTCAGTTAATCCTTGAATTATACCTAATAGAAAATATGGCATAACTAAATTCCCTCCCCAATCTCTTCAAATATTCTTGTTGCTAAGTACTCCTTGGTGTCAGTCGAGGGGCTGGCAATCTCTAATTGTGTTTTGGTCTGGCCAATATCCTTAAAGAATATACCGGCAGGGGTCGTATCAGCTTCACTTATATAAACAGCAATTAAATCTGGTTTCTTTGCATAGATATAACTGCCCATATCAGTCAATATATCCTGCACCTTTTGGTAACAGATAGAATAATCACAATCCACAATCTTAATAATTGCCTGACCCCTAGCATTCTCTATATCTTTAGTGGATATTGCAAGAATTGACTTTGTTGTTTCCTTTAAATGGGTGCAACCTCCTAAAACAGTAAACAGTAAACAGTAAACAGTAACCAGTAAAATAACTTTTAATTTCTGTCGCTTCAGTTCTAACACCTTTGCCCCCTTCATTCAACACTTAGCATAAATGCTGGACTAAATCTGATTGCTTTGACATATTTTGCTATAGGTCCGGGCGCTTGGTCTAATCTTGCGCTCATATGTTTTATAATCAACCTCGATTAAACCAAATCTTGGCCTAAACCCCTTATCCCATTCAAAATTATCAATTAAAGACCAATAAAGATAACCAATGATATTTGTTCCTGCTTTTATTGCTTGTGCTACTGCCTCAATATGGGAAACTACAAATTCTTCTCTTTGAGTGTCGTTGTTGGTGGCTATGCCATTTTCCAAAATAAATATAGGTAAATTATACTGCGAAAATCGGCAAAGTAAATCCAAAAGACCTTTGGGATAGATAAACCATCCCAGCGAACTTTTAGGAAGAGCGAGGCTCGGTTTTGGCAAAAATTCGCAGGTGTAGTAATTTAGCCCGATAAAATCTAATGCCTTAAGCCGAATAAGTCTCTCCAAAAGCATAAAATTAAAAAGATAATCCTTTGTCTTTGCCTTTATTCTATAATATGGATTTCTGTCTGTTGCAATAAATCCGCGGATATTTTTGGCAATACTTACCTGAGGCCCGACTAATTTCTTTTCCCGGTATATTTCTTTGATAATCCTGTACGCGCTTAGATGTGCCCGAACAATATTATTATCTATCTTCTTTGCCAAAAATAATGATTTTTCCTGCGGAGGCCAAACTCCCGAGATATAGCTGTTATATAAATAAACGTAGGGCTCATTAAAGGTAACCCAAAGATGTACATCCCTCGCAAATTCAGAAACTATTATTTTTACATAGCGGCTGAAGTAAAAGGGTGCCTTTTTATCAAGCCATCCACCCCTCCTGCTAAACCATATTGGATTAGTGAAATGATGGAGAGTAACTACAGGTTTAAGTTTACGGTTCCTTAAAGCCTGAATTACATTATGATAATGCTTGATTTCACTAAAATCAAATTTACCTTCTTCTGGCTCGATACGACTCCATTCAAAAGAAAGGCGCAAAGTTGAAAAACCCAAACTTTGCGCCAGGGAAAAATCTTCCTCAAATAACTCGTAATGCCTGCAGGCCGCACCTGATGGCTGCTTCTGATTTTCTTCTTCCCAAAGCCACCAGTCGCTGTTTTTATTATCTCCTTCGGTTTGATAACTGGAAAGTGCTACCCCCCAAAGAAAGTTGTCGGGGAACTGCATATATTAATCTTCTTGCTCTCCGATTAAGTATTGGCCCAAAATAGCCCATGTTTTTGGGCCAATAACTCCATCAACAGCCAAATCATTGGCTGCCTGGAAATCCTCAATTGCCCTTTTTGTCATTGGTCCAATATCACCATCGATCTTGCCTGTATAAAATCCGGCACTCCTTAAAGCAGCCTGGATTTCTTTATTTGTCGGTTTATACGCTTGTGGTAACTCTAACTCCTCCACGCTAATCACAGGAAGGGTTGATTCAATCTCTGTAGGCAATTCTACAGACAGTGGCTCCTGCATCTGCTCTAAAGGCTCTTGCTCCCTGCTACAAGCAGATAAGATAAATGCGAACAATAAAAGCCAAACTATCCGTATCATTGCTTCCTCCTCAGAAATTTCTCAATTCTTGCGATTGCCTCTTTTAATTTATCCAAATCTGCACAATAAGAAAGGCGCACAAAATCTTTATAATCACTGCCAAAGGCATCTCCCGGAACAACAGCAACATTTTGTTCTTTTAAGAGCTTGCGGGCAAAATTTAAACCTGCTAATCCTGTGTTTTTAGTAGAAATGAAAAAATAAAATGCTCCTTGAGGCTTTACCATCTCAAAACCAATTCTCTTCAGCTCCTCGTAGACATATTCCCGGCGCCTTTGATATTCCCGCTTCATCTCATCCATTGCTTTTTTGCCGCTAACCAACGCCTCATAAGCAGCCAACTGGCTCATTATCGGAGCGCAAAGCATAGTGTATTGATGAATCTTAGTCATTGCAGAAATTACATCCTTGCACCCACAAGCATAACCAATGCGCCAACCCGTCATTGCGTATGCCTTTGAGAAGCCATTTAAGTATAAGCTAAATTGTCCTGCACCAGAAAGAGAAGCAAAGGGGATATGCGCAAAATCATAGCTTAAATCTCCATAAATTTCATCAGTGATACATAAGATTTTATGTTTTAAAATTATCCTTTTAAAATCCGCAAGTTCCTTATTTGTATAAGATACCCCCGTGGGGTTGCCGGGATAATTTAAAATAACTGCCTTTGTCCTTTTGGTTATCGCCCTTTCCAAATCTTCTGGTTTTAATTTGAATCCTTGACGAAGCTGTGTCTTTATATAGCGGGGCAGCCCACCGGCAAGAATTGTTAATGGCCCGTAGGCGACATAACAAGGTAACGGAATAATAACCTCATCGCCAGGATTAACAACTGCTCGCAGTGCCAAATCCATTGCTTCGCTGACGCCGGTTGTAATTAAGATTTCCTCTTCCGGGTTGTATTTTAAATTAAACCTTGAATTTAAATACCGGCTGATTCCTAATCTTAATTTATAAAGTCCTTTATTCGACGTATAACTGGTAAAGCCCTGCTCTAATGCATAGATTCCTGCTTCCCGAATAACCCAGGGCGTAGTAAAATCTGGTTCACCTACACCTAGAGAGATAACATCCTTCATTCCCAGAACTAAATCAAAGAATTCACGGATGCCGGAAGGCTGTAATTCCTGAACAGTTTTAGAAAGAGACTTTTTCATATAATACGCCCCTGAGGACAATTCTGCCTGCTCCTAATACGAAATGGCAATTCTTTTATTCTCTCTTTTTCTTTTCAGAATCACCCCATCTTCCTTGTATCTTTTTAATAAGAAATGCGTGGTTGTTCTGCGCACATGCTCTAAAGAAGCTAATTTCTCGGCAACAAAATCAGAAACCGTATGAATACTTCTTCCCTCTATCAGAATGAGCAAATCATATGTTCCTGAAAGCAGATAACAACTCTTTACCTCAGGAAACGAATAAATCCTTTCTGCAATCTTATCAAAACCAACGTCCTTCTGCGGTGTTACCCGAACCTCAATCAGCGCGGAAACAAAATTATTGTTGTCTTGCAGTAATTCCCTGTTGATAATAGTCTTGTAGCCAACGATTATTCCCTGCTTTTCAAACCCCTTAACTGCTTTCTTTACCTGTTCTGGTTGCCTTCGTAACAAACGCGCCAGCTCCTGCGGGCTGATTCGTGCATCTTTCTCTAATACCTCTAAAATCTCATCCACCTTACCCTCCTTTTTATATTATCATACTCTTCAACAGTCAAATTGTCAATTATTTGGGGACGTTGTTAATACTCACTAATTAGGTGACTCTTTAACTGCCAAGGCTTGGTTTACGCCGCATCGCTCGTCCCAAGATTTTATCTGTGAGGACTTTGTTATAATTATTCATAGTGGGTCCACATTCGAATAACTTTCACCGTTTTATATCGTTTTATAACTTGATAAACAAGACGGTGTTGAATATTTATTCTGCGAGAATAAGCTCCTTTCAGATCTCCTACTAATTTTTCAAAAGGAGGGGGAGTTTGAAACGGATTCCTCTTTAGGACTTCAAGGATAGCTTCTGCTTTTGGACGTAAGCCTGCTTTGGTGAGCTTTTTTGCGTCTTTTTGTGCTTGTTTTGTATAAACGAGTTCCCAGCTTACCACTTCAATTTCTTACTGCACTTTTTGAAAGGGGTCTTTAACCCTTGGCGAATAGATTCTCTCATTCCTGGAATTGAAAGCAGGTATAATGTTTCATTGATTGCACGCCAATCCTCTTCTGCAATCAAAATGGCATTATGTCTTTTGCCGGTAATCTGAATAGGTTCATGAAATTCAGCTGCTTTATCTAATAATTTATACATCCTGACTCTTGCCTCACTTGCTGTAAGCGTTGTCATTTTAATCACCTCTACTTAAAGCGTATCATATAACGTACGTAATGTCAAGATGATTTAAAAATATATATGTCTAACATCCGAGATCACCTGCTTTTTCCTATATGTGAATTGGGGACGTCCTGATTCCTATTCCTTCATGCAAAGCAATAATGCAATGTCCCATTTCATGAATTGCAATCTGTATTTCTTTTTTCATCTTCCTACCCCCCCCCAAAAAAAAATTCCTTTTGTCAAGAAGAGCGCGCCTGGGCAATGCGCTCCTCAACTGGCGGGTGATCAAAGAATAATAGCTTTACCCACCAGCTCACACGACGCTGCGAGAGATTTTGCTCGCTTAATTTCTCAAACATAGAGATAAAGGCGCTTTTGTCCCCCGTAGACTTAAGCGCGACCCTATCTGCATTTCTTTCTAAATTCCTGCTCACCCAATTAAGAAAAGGCCTCAGGGAGAACTCTAAAATAAGAAAACAAAATAACCAAATACCCAAACCCGCCATATCAGTTAAAGCCAGATTAAAGCAGGCAAATACCTTTGGGCTAAATTTAAAAAGGAGATAAAAAACAAACAATACCAGAAAGGCATTCAAGATAAACAGTTTAAGGATATGCTTAAGCCGAAAATGAGCAAACTCATGGGCTAAAATCACCTCAATCTCATCGGCAGAGAATTTTCCTTCCAGGGTATCGGTTAAAATCACCCGCTTTGACTTACCAAAGCCCACCAATGCGGCATTAGCCTTTGTTGTCTTCTTGCTAAAATCAATCTGATAAACATCTAAAATCTTTACCCCCATATTTCTTGCTAAATTAAATATACGCTGGCGCAAATCCTGCGACTCAAGCCTTTTATATTTAAAAAAGAGGGGAATAATCAAAACAGGAAAGAGCCTTGCTAAAATCAGACTCAAAAATATCCAGAAAATTGAACTAATCCACCACCAGTTGCAAGGATATCTTTTTAAGAAGTAATAGAAACTGCCAATTAAAATCATGAAAATGACCGCGCCAATTATAGAGGTCTTAATCTGTTCTTTAAGCCAGCTACTGAAACTCTGTCTTGATAATCCAAAGCGATGCTCAAGAATAAA
This sequence comes from Candidatus Omnitrophota bacterium, assembly GCA_016783355.1. Taxonomy (GTDB): domain Bacteria; phylum Omnitrophota; class Gorgyraeia; order Gygaellales; family JAHJCI01; genus BS750-G32. The sequence continues at coordinate 9,251 of JADHWR010000016.1, forward strand.
TGAAGAGTAAATTTCCAGTGGAAAATTAACTAAAAGATAAAGCGTGAATACAATAGAAGCATAAAGAAAAACTAAAAGCGGGCTTGAGGCCCCAAACGGGAGTCGGACTTCCGTTAAAAACTCTTCTAAGTAAAGCGCCAAGCCCGACATCTGAAACAAGGCTAAAAGCAAAAATAGCCAGACGCACTCAATAAGTGCAAGCAGATATTTTTTGCTTGAGTAGCTTTTTGCTTTATCTTCCATTGAGAATCTCTCCTGCTAACTTTAGCGCCTCTCTCTTCGTCCTAATCTTACCGATTGCCTGCGCCTCCTCAATCTCAGAGAGAATCCTGCCAATCAAGGGAGAAGGCTCTAATTTAAAATGCGAGATTAAGTCATCACCGGTTAATAAACGCTTTGGCTTCTTCTCTTTAAGTCTCTTAAAATATTCACTGGCCAATCGATAAACAAGGCCTTTATGACGCTGCAGTGATTGAGGAGTCCTCAGCGGCCCCTTTGTTGCGCGCAGGTCTGCCAAGGAAAGCAACAGTATACTTATTGCCTCGCGGCCAGTATCGCGGAAAAACCTAAATTTTGCCCGGCGCGTGATTAAGGGATTGGAGATCAGATATCCAGGCCGCAGATGAAAAAGAACTATTTTATATAATACCTTTGTTTCCTCATTTGAAATTCTAAGACGCTCGCAAATCTCTTTCGTCATCCTCGCTCCAACTCTTTCGTGGCCGTGAAACCTCACTCGCCCCTGCTCAATCCTTAAGGTTTTGGGTTTACCGACATCATGCAGAAGCGCAGCAAACTTCATCAACTGAAGACGGCTGTGCCCTGAAGATATCTCCTCATTTAAATAATTATAAACATCGCGATTAGCCTTGAGATAAGAGGTGAGCAACTCAAGCTTCCTTACTGTCTCTAATGTATGAGCCCAAACATCCAAGTGATGGTAGGGGCCCTGCTTCAATCTAAACATCTGCCTAATCTCCGGAATGATTATCTCTAAAATCTTATATCTTTCTAACTCCATTAAACAATCGACGCTTGATGGCGCACTCAATACCTTAAATAGCTCCTCGCGAATCCTCTCCGGCGAAACCCGCTTAAGTTTTGCTCTTTTTTTAAAAGCGAAGTTTTTTGTCTCAGGTATGAGGGCAAAACCTAAAAGAGCACCTAAGCTAAATGCCCTCAGGATCCTCAACGGGTCATCATCAAATGCCCCTTTTCTTATAAGGCGTATTGTCTTTGATTCTAAATCAGCAAGCCCTGAATATGGGTCAATCAAAATACTCTTTTTCTTTAAATCTGGCGTCTTTAAAAAGGCCTCTAATTCTGTGGCAATGGCATTGATCGTAAAGTCCCGCCTGCCTAAATCCTCAATCAAATCCCTTCCCCGAAAATCCGTAAAGTCCAAGGTAAGGTTATCTGACTTTCTCTTTTTTACAATACGGCTGCATCCCCGAGTTTTATCCAAGACAACAAAACCCGCCTTAAGTATCCGGCAAAGCTGGTGAGCAAATTTTATTGCTCCTTTTTTTAAAGCGAAATCGATATCCGGGCTGACTCTTTCTTGAAAAAGGAGTAAATCGCGCAAATATCCGCCGACTAAATATAAAGTTATCCCTTTTTCTTTACTCAAGCTTAAGATTTCTTTTAAAATCCGTCTATCTTTAGGGAGAAGCATTTATAAAGGGGTGGATTTATTATTTAATCGCCTCTGCGTTCTTCAATACGTCCTCTTCAACGTAGATAGGAACAGCTGCTCTTACGGCAAGGGCGATACTATCTGAAGGTCGCGCATCAGCAATTTTAGTCTCTCCTGATGCGCTCTTTATTACCAATTTAGCAAAGAAGGTGTTATTTTCCAATTTATCAATAATAATCTTTTCTAAATTTGCATCTAAAATTTGGATTGTGGAAAACAATAAATCATGCGTTAAAGGCCGGGGAGGATTGAAACCGCCTAATTTCATCTTGATCGCTGATGCCTCAGCTAAACCAATAATAATTGGCAAAAGTCTCTCTCCTTGCTTTTCTTTTAAAACAATCAATTGCTCATGTCTCTTTTCATTAATGACAATCTTATTCAATTCCATCTCAACCATCTATACACTCCCTTAACTCTGCATACAAAGGAAACTTCTTTGTTAATTCTAAAACCTCCCTTCGTATCGCTTCCAAAGTTTGCGGCTCCTCTCTATGCTTTAAGGCATTGTCAATCAAATCCGCAATTTGCTCCATCTGGGATTCTTTCATTCCGCGCGTAGTAACTGCTGGTGTTCCTAAGCGAATTCCGCTGGTAACTGCTGGAGCCAATTTATCAAAAGGAATGAGATTCTTGTTTACGGTAATGCTGCTCTTTTCTAAAACCTCCTGGGCACAAGAGCCAGTAACGCCACGAGGGCCTAAATCCACCAAACAAAGGTGTGTATCTGTTCCGCCAGAGACAATACGCAGGCCATTTTGTTCTAATCTCTTGGCTAAATGTCGGCAATTCCTTACTATCTGATTTTGATAAACCTTAAATTCCTCTGTCTGCGCCTCTAAAAAAGCAACTGCCTTGGCTGCAATTACATGCATTAAAGGACCGCCCTGTATTCCAGGAAAGATAAAGGTATTCAATTTTTTCGCAAATTCCTTTTTTGCCAGGATAAAACCTCCGCGCGGACCACGCAGGGTCTTATGTGTGGTTGAGCTAATTATGTCCGCATAAGGCACAGGTGAAGGATGAATCCCTGCGGCAACCAAACCGGCAATGTGTGCCATATCAACAAATAGGTAACTGCCTGTCTTATCGCAAATCTGGCGCAATGTCTTAAAATCAATCTCCCGGGGGTATGCCGAAGCACCAGCAAGGATTAATTTTGGTTTAAATCTCTTTGCCTTAGATTCAATCTCATCGTAATCTAACATCTCAGTATCTCGATTTACCCCATAGGAAACTATATTATAAAACCGGCCAGAGAAATTATGGGGATGACCGTGAGAAAGGTGACCACCGCAAGCCAGATCCATCGCCATTACCGTATCGCCATAATTAAGGCAGGCAAAATAGACGGCCATATTTGCCTGTGTGCCTGAATGGGGCTGAACATTAGCATACTCTGCACCAAATAATTTTTTTACCCGTTCAATTGCCAATGTCTCTGCTTCATCCACATATTTGCAACCGCCATACCAGCGCCGGTTCGGATAACCCTCAGCATACTTATTGGTCAAAACTGAACCCTGTGCCTCTAAAACAGCGAGGGAGGTAAAATTCTCCGAAGCAATCAACTCCAAATTATCCTGCTGGCGAAGGAGTTCCTTCTTAATCGCTTCATAAATCTGGGGATCAATCTTCTTTAAATTTTTCATCCTTTTTCTATTACCCCTATTTGCTTTATGCGCCTTCGGTGTCTTCCGCCTTGGAATTTTGCCTTAAGCCAAACCCCTACTATTCGCTTTGCTATTCCTGTCTTAACGTAATCAGCGCCTAAAACTAAAACATTGCTATTGTTATGTTGGCGCGAGAGCCTTGCCACCTCTATATTATAGCAAAGTGCAGCGCGCACACGAGATACTTTATTTGCGGCAATAGAATTACCAATGCCTGTTTTGCAAATAAGTATGCCTCTTAAGAAACGGCGCTTGCTAACCTGTCTTGCTACATACTCGGCAATCAGCGGATAATCGCAAGATTCCTGCGAGTACGTCCCCGCATCCTTCACGATAAAGCCCAGTTTTTCTAAATATGGCTTTAGGGCCTCTTTGAGCCTGAATCCTGCGTGGTCACTACCAATAATTATCTTCTTCACCCCGTTAGAAATTCCTCCAATCTTTGCTTAAGGTTTAATGATACATAAGCAGCCGAAGTTTTTAAATCTATCTCAAATCCATACATATCTAAATTTCGAACGGGGTGAACCCCGTTAGACATCCTTAAAGAATCTCGATCAGTCGCTCTATTGCTTCTTTAATTATATTAAATATTTCTTCGTAATATTCAAAAGGTTTTCCGATAGGATCCTTGATTTCAAGAAGGCTGTCTCCCTCTGAAAGATTATCTCTAGAAGAATGAACAAATTCCTTCAAAAGAAAAATCCTCTTTTTCGCTTCAGGCACCCACTGCAGAACCCTTTCTTCATGAATCCTCTCCATTACCAAAATAATATCTGCCTTTTTAATCATCATTGGAGTTACCTGAATGGAACTGTGTTTACCCAAATCTATTCCTTCTTTCTTTAATACTTCTCTGACTTCTGCCGGTGCACTGCCTTGCGAAAGACTAATAATTCCAGCAGATAAAACCTCTAAATCATGACGATTTCTCTTTCTTAGTCTATCTCCCAGAAGTGCCTTGGCCATTACTGAACGGCAAGAATTGCCTGTGCAGACAAAAAGCACAGTCTTTCCTGTTAGCACCTTCTGGATTTCCTCTTTTTTTAAGGCCTTCTCTCTTGTAATCCTAAAGGGGAGAGAGCTTAAGTCTTCAACTGTTGATTCTGTGCCCAATTTTGTTTTGCCTGCATCAATTGCAAAATCTACCTTGCCGTCCAAATCACTCAGTGCCTCCTCTAAAGTTTGAGGGGCGGATTGAGAAGAAAGGTTTGCTGATGGACAAGCCAGGGGCGCCCCAAATTTAGAGATTAAATTTAAAGCGATGGAATTATCAGGCATACGCAATCCAATAGTAGCGCCGGATGTCTTCGCCTTTAAGATTAAGGTTAAAGCCCCCGGCCAAAATTTATCTATTAAACTGTATGCTTGTGGCGATAAATCAGTGGCCAACTTATCAATTGTCTCTTTTTTATCAATGAGTAAAGAAAATGGTTTATGATGCGGCCTTTGTTTTATCTCATAAAGTCGCTTAAGCGCCTTTTCATTGTTGCTATCTGCCGCAATACCATAGACAGTATCTGTAGGAATAATCACTAAACCGCTATTTTTTAAAACATCCACAGTCTTTCTTATCTTTTCTTCCTCAGGATTTAGTGCGTCTATTTTGATAATCTGTGTCGCCATTTTAATAATTGATTCTTTATAGAATTATCCTCAAGGGCTAAAATCTCTAAGGCAAAAAGTGCGGCGTTCCTTGCTCCACTTTTGCCAATCGCCATAGCCCCCACAGGAACGCCTGAAGGCATCTGCACAGTTGACAATAAAGAATCAAGGCCTTTTAAGCTTTTCGTCTCAATAGGAATGGCAATTACGGGCAGAATCGTATAGGCAGCAATTGTGCCGGCCAACGCTGCCGCACCTCCTGCCGCAGCAATAAAAATTTTTATACCCTTTGCTTTCGCCTCTTCAATGTACTTAATTAATCTTTTTGGGCTCCTGTGTGCAGAGAGAACATTCACTTCAAATCCAACTTTAAATTCCTTGAGTAAATCAATTGTTGCTTCTACTTTATCAAAGTCGGATTTACTTCCCATAATTATACTAATTACTATCTCTTTACGCATTTTGACCTCTAATTTTTAATTGCCTTATCTCCAATATCCCGACGGCAGTGCATTCCCTCAAAATGAATCATCTTGACTGCTTGATAGGTTCTCTCTCTCGCCTCTTTTATTGTATTGCCTAATCCTGTTACACCCAATACCCGGCCGCCATTGGTTGTATACTTATAGGTATCATTTGCCTGGCCTGAGCGACTCGTGGTGAGCGCAGTCGAACCAAGTCGAAGGGTACCGGCATGAAAAACCACTATATCGGATAACCCTTGCGCCTCCTCTAACCCACAAATTTCTTTGCCCTTTTCATATTTGCCCGGATAACCTCCTGATGCACAAACAACACAAATGCAGGCACGATTATCCCACTGCAGGCCTCCAAATCGGCTGAATTTGGCCAACTGCCTGTTGGTCGTCGCTAACATTGCTTCTACTAAATCTGAATTTAAGCGTGGTAAAACTGCCTCTGTCTCAGGGTCGCCAAATCTCACATTAAATTCTAATACCCGAGGTCCATCTTTGGTAATCATCAATCCGAAATATAAAACCCCTTTATAATCTATTCCCTCCTTAACCAAACCCGTAATTGTTGGATTGATAATCTGCTTACGAATTTCCTGGAATAAGTCTTTCGTTACAAAAGGAGTGGGCGAATAAGCGCCCATCCCTCCGGTATTCTTGCCTTTATCACCATCAAAGACCCTCTTGTAGTCTTGGCTCGAGGCCAAAAGGATAGCTTCATTAGAATCAGTGAGCACAATTATTGAAGCCTCCTCGCCTTCTAAATAATCCTCAATGATAATCCTCTTTCCTGCATCGCCAAAGATTCTATCCTCCATTATGGAATTTACTGCTTTTTCTGCCTCCTGGGCTGTTTCGCAAACAATAACTCCTTTGCCTGCTGCCAGGCCATCAGCCTTAACAACGCAAGGTACTCCGGTCTGATTTATATAGTTCTTTGCTTCTTGAGCATCTTCAAATATACGAAAGTTAGCCGTAGGCACTTCGTATTTTCTCATTAATTCTTTGGCAAAGACCTTACTTGACTCTAATCTTGCTGCTTTTTTTGTTGGACCAAATATCCTCAGTCCTGCTTTCTCAAACTGATCAACAAGGCCGAAGGCTAAAGGCAATTCTGGGCCAACAACAGTTAAATCGATTTTCTCGTGCAGAGCAAAATCAAGGAGCCCCGGCATATCTTCTGTTTCTATATTGATACACTCTGCAAGCCTTTCTATGCCGCCATTTCCCGGCGCACAGAAAATCTTATCTGCCAATTCTGATTGCGCAATTTTCCAAACCAAGGTATGCTCCCGACCACCTGAACCAATAACTAAAATTTTCCTCATACTATTTCTACTTCCTTCCTGCCTTTTACTATCTTGCCTATCTCCCAAGACTTTAATTTAAATTTAATAAGTTCGCCTTTTACTTTCGGGATGCTCTTGGGGTTGATTATTAAAACCATGCCGATTCCCATATTAAATGTATGGTACATTTCTCGCTCAGGAATTTCGCCCTTGTTTTGAATAAGACGGAATATCGCCGGTGCAACCCACGAATTTTTATATACACGGGCATTGAGACCAGCCGGAAGAACTCTATCAATCTTATCATAAAATGCGCCACCGGTAATATGGGCAATGGCTTTTGTGGCGTTTAGCGTAGAGCGTGTAGCGTATAACAAAGAAAGGATAGGCTTGGCATAAATTCGAGTGGGTTTAAGTAATTCCAAGGCATACCGCTTCAATTCACGCCTTGAGAAAACCTTTCTCACTAAAGAAAAGCCGTTGGAATGTAAGCCATTTGACTCTATACCGATTAAGGCATCGCCGGCTTCAATGCGGCAGCCACTAATAATCCTCTTTTTCTCCACTACACCAACACAGAATCCTGCCAGGTCATATTCACCTTGATTATACATGTCGGGCATCTGGGCTGTCTCTCCGCCAATCAAAGAACATCCTGCTTGCAAGCACCCCTGGTTTAATCCCTTGATTACCCCAGGGAGAATCTTTTGGTTTAATTTCGCAAAGGAGATATAATCTAAAAAGAAGAGAGGTCTTGCCCCTGTGCAGAGGATATCGTTTACATTCATTGCCACACAATCAATGCCTACAGTATCATGCTTATTGACTAAGACGGCGATCTTCAGCTTTGTGCCTACGCCATCTGCTGAAGAGACCAAAACCGGCTCCTTAAATTCCTTTTTTGAAAAAGAGAATAAACTGCCAAATCCACCAACGGCTGCGAGAACCTCTTTACTAAAAGTTTTCTTTACTTCCGAGGCAATACGCTTTTTAAATAAACCTGCTTTCTTGATATCAACGCCGGCTTTTTTGTAACTCAACATAGTTATCGATAAAAATCTTTAATCACAGCCACTACTTCCTGCGCCGTCTCTACAATCTTAAATATCTTTAAATCCCTTGTGTCGATACAGCCGCTTTTTAATACATTGCCCTTTAACCAGTCAAATAACCCCTGCCAATATTTTTTTCCGATAAGAACAACAGGGAATTTCTCGATGCGTTCTGTCTGGATAAGATTAAGGCTTTCAAATAATTCATCAAAGGTGCCGTATCCTCCGGGGAAAATAACAAAAGCCTTAGCATATTTTACGAACATTACCTTGCGGCAGAAGAAATAGCGAAAATCCAAAAGTATATCTGCATATTTATTTGCCTTCTGCTCGGCAGGAATATGGATATTCAAACCTATTGATTTACCATTTGCCTTCCTTGCTCCTTTGTTTGCTGCTTCCATTATACCTGGACCGCCACCAGTAATTATGGCAAAACCCTCTTTTGCTAAAAGATAAGCAGTCTCCACAGCCCGCTTATAATATACGTCTTTTGGCTTGGCGCGCGATGAGCCAAAAACAGAAACACCCTTACCTAATTTAGAAAGTGTCTCAAAGCCCTCAATAAACTCGGCCATAATCCTGAAGACCCGCCAGGTCTCCTCTCTTGTAAAATCATCTCTTTTAATCTGTCTCATAATACTCTTTTTAAAACCTCCTTATAAGCCTCTTTAACATTACCCAGGTCACGCCGGAATCTATCTTTGTCCAGCTTCTGTTTTGTTTTCTTATCCCAAAGGCGGCAAGTATCAGGGGAAATCTCATCTGCCAGCAGAATCCTTTTTTTAAAACGGCCAAACTCTAATTTAAAATCCACAAGCTCTAAATTCCTTTGACCAAAAAATCTTCGCAGCACCTTATTTATCTTAAAAGACATCTCTTTTATCAAATCCAATTCCTTTTCTCTGACAATACCTAAAACCAATATATGGTCGTCATTAATCAACGGGTCATGCAATGCATCACTCTTATAATGATATTCCAAAACTGGCTGTTTCAGTTTCTTTCCTTCATCTAAACCCAGGCGTTTACTCATTCCCCCGGCAACAATATTGCGCATCGTTACCTCAAGGGGAATAATCTTAACCCGCTTAACTAACATTTCGCGTTCGCCTAATCTCTTCACAAAATGCGTCGGAATGTGGTTTTTTTCTAAAACACAAAATAATCGTGCTGAGATCTGATTATTACAGTGCCCTTTATCAGAAATTACCCCCCTTTTCATTGCATCAAAGGCAGTGGCATCGTCTTTGAAATACTGAATCAAAAGATGAGGCTCATCTGTTGCATACAGTATTTTCGCTTTGCCCTCGTAGAGCTTTCTTCTTTTTTTCATTTTAGGCCTAATCTCTTGAGGATTTTGGGGATATGACGAAGATAATAATCGAGGTCAAAAATATTATCGATTTCCCGGGGGGCTAAATACTTCGCGATAGCTTTATTATCCAAAATTACCTCTTTAAAATCCTGCCTATTTTCCCAGCTACCCATTGCACATTCCTGCACTAAGTTATAGGCTGCTGTTCTGGAAAGACCCTTTTTCATTAACTCCAAAAGGACCCTGCCGGAGAAGATTAACCCTCTGGTTCTCACTAAGTTAGCCATCAAATTGAGCGGATAAATATTAAAACCCTCGGTTACCTTTAGAAACTTATTCAGCATATAATCGAGGGCAATACAGGAATCAGGAAAGATAATTCGCTCGACTGACGAATGGCTAATATCACGCTCATGCCAGAGGCTTATATCCTCCATTGCGGCAAGTGCATTAGCGCGCAAAACTCGTGCCAACCCGCAGATTCTCTCGCAAATTATCGGATTTCTCTTGTGCGGCATTGCCGAGGAACCCTTCTGTCCCTTGCCAAAAGGCTCTTCTATTTCCAGAACCTCTGTCTTTTGCAAATGCCGAATCTCTGTTGCAAATTTCTCTAAAGAAGAGGCGATTAAGGATAAAACAAGTAAATATTCTGCATAAATATCCCGGGAAATAACCTGTGTGGCGATGGCTACCGGCTTAAGGTTAAGCTTACGACAGACATATGCTTCTATTTTAGGATCAATATGTGCATATGTTCCCACAGCCCCTGAAATCTTACCCACAGCCGAGCGCCTGGATACAATCTTCAATCTTTCTACTTGCCTCTTAAGCTCATCAAACCATAAAGCAAGCTTAAATCCGAGGGTTATTGGCTCTGCATGAACCCCATGGGTTCTTCCAATACAGGCTGTATCTTTATATTTTTTAATCTTTCTGGTCAAGACTCTTAAAATTTTATTTAAATCCTGAATAAGAATCCCTGAGGCCTGCTGAAGCTGAAGGGAAAAAGCAGTATCCAGAAGGTCAGAGGAGGTTAGGCCTAAATGGAGAAACTGCGCATCTTTACCTAAATTCTGACAAAGACAGGTAACGAAAGCAACAACGTCATGATTGGTCTTCTTTTCGAGCTCTTTAATCCTGGCAAGGGTAAACTTTGCCTTATTTTTAATCTGCTTGAGCCTTGATTTTGGAATCCTGCCCTCTTTCGCTTGCGCCTCGCAGACCAAAACCTCAATATCGCGCATAATCGCAAACTTATTCTCATCTGCCCAAACACGCTTCATCTCTGGTAAGCTGTATCTTTCAATCATTTTATCACCCCGTGAGTCCCATTATACCAAAAGCAGACGATTAAACAAATAAATATTTAGGAACCGGTTCTTGGATTGTTCGAAGAAGAGCGCGGATTTCGGTCAGGCGGATTGATTTGTTAGAAGTCTCTATAATAATTCAATAAATCTTTCTACAGATAGGTGTGCTTGTTTTAATATATGCGAGAGCGTTGATCTTTTAATTGGACGGTGGGCAGGAACAGTAATTTTAAGCATCTCCTTTGGAAGGCGTTTTTGTAATCTAATATGACTGTCTTTTTGGCGGATTACTATCCATCCATCCCGCCGCAGAGCGTTGATAAGCTGAGGATAATTTACGCTTGGAACTTTACTCATACTGTGATTTCTACTTGTTCAGAATTGGGAGCAAAGATAGCGTCATCTGCTACTGGTTCTAAATAGAGTTCGATTGCTTCACGAATGTTTTTTAAAGCTTCTTCCCGTGTATTGCCTTCACTTATGCATCCAGGAAGAGTAGGAGCTATAGCCGTAAACCCTCCTTCTTCGCTCGGCTCTAAAATAATTTTTATATGCATTTTGTTATACCTCCAAGTTAAATTATAACATATAAGTCAACCATACCTCAGCATTTTTTTATTTATTCTCTTCTAACATTTAATAAACGAAGTTCGTAATTTATGGGTTTTGTAAAAAACCCATTATTGATGCTTATTATACATTTGCGCTATTTGTGCGTCAAGTTGCAAATTCCTAAGCTAAATGAAATATGTCAAGTGTGGAGACTTGACCTTCCCCTCTTTAGTGGACAGTCAGTAAAGTTTGAGAAGCCCGATTTTCAAATTCAAAAGGGCTCAAGTAACCCAGCGCCGAATGCGTTCTCCGGCGGTTATAGTACATTTCAACATACTCAAAGATTTTCCGTTTCGCTTCTTCCCGCGTCTTGAAAATATAGCGATGCGTCAGTTCGACTTTCAAGGTGTGGAAAAAGCTTTCAGCCACGGCGTTGTCCCAACAATCACCCTTTTTGCTCATACTA
>JADHWR010000017.1 GCA_016783355.1 Candidatus Omnitrophota bacterium
TCCACAGAAATCTATTATGCCTTTCTCTATGCCTCTTACCCCATATCGTTTTAATGTAATAACAAGTTTCTCAGAGAATCTTTCCCAATTAGGTACCGGATATAAAGACTCTATATCTATATCGCTTATCTCATCTAAAGGAATCCATCCATCTTTATCTGCCAGATAACGACAACTACCCAATACTTTTACACGAGCTATCTTCTCAAACGAATTCACATTTAACCAACGCTTTCCATCTTTAAAAACAAACAGCCAGGAGATGCCTTCATGTACCAAAAATCTCTTAGCTTCCTTTTTTTGCTCAGAGGTAGGTCTTGCACCGAGGCCTTTAAGAATAGGTTCAACAATTTTTCTCTGAGGCGGACTTAAATCAGTTGCTCTAAATATTGCCTCTTTACCTCTTCCTTTCTTTTCCACAAGTTCAAGACAAACTAATGTTCCCAAATCCCGCTTTATGGTACTTATTGATAAACCGGTTACTTCGGCTATTTCTCCTAGTAACACCCACTTGCCTTTGAATCTCTCACTTTGTAGTAGGTTACAAACCGCATAAGGTGAACCTGCTGGAAAGGTATCTTTGTTCGAAAGCCGATTTCCAGAGGCATCTTTTATCTCTGTGTGGCCTGAGACAGAACGAGGATTGTTACTATCTCCGACGCATTTGCCGGGGGCAGATTTCCGATTGGGTTGGAAAATGGTTCCCGATTGATTTGGGAAACGGTTCCTAGACTTAGAACTGTACCTTGTTTCAATCTTCTTTAATAAGGAGGTTACATCGATTCTTTCTCTAACAGGTGGTAATCTATGGGGATTAGGTAACCATTCTTTCCATCTTCGCGAAATGTTTCTAAGAAATTTCTTATCTGCGGGAGAGATGATGCCTGATAATTCTCTTCTGTATTCATCGTCTGAGAAAATATTCTGTATATATTCTGCTACTGTTCGAATTCCTTCGGTATCACTTCTACCTTCTACATCTCCAAGGCAGGCTATTATAAAGGAAATGTAATCTTCGGTTGTAAATTTTTCATCTGATAAATTTACTCTTGCAATGTAACCTCCACGCAAAAATTCTGCAGTATTATCACTATTTGACAAGCGTATTTGACCGGCGTGTTTAGGAAAGGGGTGTTTAGATTTGAGGTAGAAAGAAATCTTAGAGAATGCTAAGGAAGGATAAAGGAGTACTACGACTAAACCCGTCAAAGGAGGGGCCTTGGCTTGAGTATAGACAAGTATCGTCTCTCTATTCCTTAACACCTCGGCATAGATGAGTGCGCACAAGGCAAGAGTTAGATTTAGCATTGGAGCAGGTTCAAAAGCAGAACCATGAGCAAAGGAGAGAAATAGGAAGGTATTTGGCTTGTTGAGATGTTCTTCTGCGCGACTTATAAACTCCCTTCCGCTGTCTCTATCTCCCCTTGCCTTTGCTACAGCTTCTACTGCTAATTTTGCATATGAAGGTTTAATATTTGGTTTTATAAACGCATAGAAGTTCCTAAGGTCTCCTTCTTTGGCTAAATTCTCTAAGGCCTTCCTGCAGGTGTGGTAAAAATCATCTTGCTTTGTATAGTCAGCCGCATTCCTTATAATTACAGGTATTGCCCCTTTTATATCTAAAAGTCCGAGGAACTTTATGGCAGCCGTCTTATAATCTGGAATGTAAGGGCCTTTTTTCACATCAGCCAATCGCATAAAGGTATCTTTAGCTGGCCCAATTATCTCTTTGGGGCCTGCACGAATATCTATCCACAATATCCAAGTAAGTGACAGAAGAACGTCAGGGTCATCTGTAAAATAGTCCGTAACAGCCTCTAAAAAATTACTGTTCCTTAGAAGCGACCTATGTTCTGAAAACATATCCTCTATTTTCTCTTGTTTCCTCTTTTCTGTATCTGAACTACCTATGCTATAAGCAAGCTTAGCAAATTTATCCAGAGCACCGTTATACTCCGCGTTGCATCTGGTTTTGAGGAAAATACGCTCTTTGGCATTATTTATTCTCTTTTCACCAATTCCTTCTATCAACAAAAGTTGTTCTACTTTCTCAAACCTCTTAGAGAATCTTTTCTCTCTTGCATTGATAATTCTTTGTCTCAGGGTCTTATTAAATCCCAGGATTTTTAAGATCCTGTCTTCTTCATCGGTAGCAACATTTATAATTTGGAGCAGCTCTGCATCTATCTCGTAATCAGAAGCTTGAGTCAGTGTTAGTCTGCACTGGCCTTTTGCAATTCTATGAGCGGCTCTACCAAACTGGGCCACCACTTCCTCAACTGCGGGCTTTAAGGTTTTGCGCGAACCTCCAGGAATGTCAACAATAATTACCCCTTCTTTTACTCTTCTATTTAACACTTTGGATATATCTAAAATTATATTCAAGGATACATCATTTCCTTCCAAGAAATCCAAAGTTTCTCTGGCAATCTCATTAATCGGCGGAAGAGGCTTCATCAATTTATTCCTGTACTTATTCATCAATTCTTTCAGCTTATTTTCCAATAGATCATTCCTGCTGGCGACAAAGTCTTCAATATTTATTTCTTGTCCTGAAAGGTATTGCCTTATGGCTGGCTGAACTAAATGTGTGCCGACAAACTCTGCTCTTGTTGAATATCGATTAACTATTTTTCTGACTATCTTATCTGCTCCTTCTTCCCCATCAACCGTATAAATGAATAACTTACTGCCGTACTCTTCGTCTCCCATACTGGTAACCAGCCTCAGACTTACTTTAAATCTTTCCTCATCTATCTCTCTTTTAACTGCAGCTATGATTTCATCTTCCCATTGTTCAGTAAATACGTTCACTGCAACTATTTTCTGCTGTCCAAAACGGAAACCTGGATAGTCCTTACGATCCCAGTCCCGCTCTTTGAAAGGTTCTTTTCCTGTCAAATAGGCAATATTTCTCTTATTTTTCCAGAACTTTCTTACCTTTTCCCAATCTATCTTTCCTGACTTATCAACAAAACCAGCAATCAGGGCTAATTCTTTCACTGTCTCACAGTCTATCCACTTACCAATCCAAGAACGAAGGTCATCGGTATCTGAGCGAATTGCTGCGATTATCCCCCGGGCAATATGTTTAGGCGGGGTTATTTCGTACCTCTTGTATAACCTTCCCAGGATAGTACAAGTGGAACCTACCTCGGGAGTCACAATTGATGACTTTTCCAGGGGTTGTGGTGCACTTTTCTCCTGCGAATGGTGGTCAAAAATCCTGCGGCATTTAAATTTATTCAACAATGGTATCTCGGGTTTATTATGGTCGAGTAAATCGTAGAGGATTAATTCCTTAAGTCCTCTATCCTCGGCTATCTTGGTAAGATATCCTTCTATCTCTGACCAATAGAGTAAATCTTTTTTATCAATATGGCAGTCATCACTTAGATATTTCTTTGTCTCTTTATCGATTTCGCCCGGGTGGCCGGGAACTACAGGGATAAATATAATGTCCTCTCTCTTTGATTTTGTTAATTCAGTCTCAAGGTAATACCAGGCAAGCAAAGAAGCTATTGCATCCAGTTCAGGCCTCAGATGAGGAACCCCTAAGACAGCGACTTTATTATCAACTCTTAGCTTTTCTGGATTTGCTAAATAGTATCTAGCCTCTTCTTTGATTTTGCTAAGCTTGCGCTTCAAAGAGAGGTCTTCTACAAAAGGTGAACCTCTTATTCCATCTAATTGGACGTCTATTAAAAATCGAGATGTCCTCTTAGTTATTTCCTGTAAAAGGCGGCTCAAATATTCTTTGAGGTCTTTCACAATATCCTGGATACGGTCTTCCTTTATATGTCTGAAATAATCCATATCCCAATCAGTATTTTTCTCCTTTCTAGAACCCGCAACAGAAATTAAATAAGGATTGGGAATAAAAAATGCTCCGATTATTGCCTTAATTAGTTCCTTCCGATCTAAAGCCATGCATGAATCCATGCTTTGAGGAAGTTCAAAATATGCCCAATTTGCTCTTTTACTAAAAGCCTTTACGTTCATAAGTTGCCTTAAATATGGAGGCGCATATCTTGCTCTACTTACCTGCCAACCTACATTCCATGGCTCTCTCTTAGAATTTATCTCGGTAGTAATTCGCCGATATATCTTTTCTAGTTTAGCTGAAGAATGAATCTCCTTATCAGGAAGTCCATGTTGATAGATAATAGGAAATACAAACTTCCTGTGCGCTGAGATGAAACAAGTCTGTGGGAAATCCCTCATTGCCTCTTCAACCATTAATTCTTCCTGAGAAGGCACAGATTTCATTTTTCTTATTTCTTCAAGCATCTTTTGAAAATCTACCTTGGCAGCAGCGATTTTATCCTTCACCTTTATATTCAAATATTCTCTAATCATTGTTCCGGCAAGCCCTTGCCCTTCTTGAAATCCTTTCTCATATAAAACTAAGATTTCACCAAGGTCTCTTTTGATATCACGAATAATCTCTAATAACAGCTTCCCAAATGCCCGATTTTCTTCTATTGAATAACTCTGTAGAATCTTTATACCTTGTTTCATTGCTTCGGCTGCATTCATTATGTGTTTATATGCTTCCAAGGAATATCCTAAAGGTGTATCCTGGAAAGGAATCTCCACAAACAAGACATCTTCGGGAGCAAAGTGTTCTTCTAGCGCCTGAACTGTTTTATTCATAGGCTCTAATGGAAAATGTTTGTTATAAAAGGCAACTATCTTTGGTCTATGTTGTCTAATCTTATTCGCTACTTCTGGGGCAAGATAAAATTTTTGTATCCCGACATAATCTTCTAGCTGCTCTACATATTCTCCTGTGAATATGCGAGTTAAAGTAGTAATAAACTCTTGCCTTTGCTCATCGTGTAAGTCAAAGTTAGAAAATACTTCCTGAGTAAATCTTAAGTCTATTTCGGTTAGACGATGCTCAATCTTGGCAAGGACTGTTGCTTCATGGGTCTTCTTACTCTTTTTTCTTATCTGATCTTCGACTACTCCTGCTATATGACCAAAGGCCTCATGGATAAGACTGTCAGCTAACATAAATCCAAGGATTTTTGACTTGATTTCGGTAGAAAATTTTAATTGAGATAAGAAATCCTTTAAGGCGGCGTGATTTATCCAGGCGAGTTTATTTGCTTTGTGGCTTGCGGAAAGTGTTCTTGAGGCAGGAACAAAGTAATAATCTACGCTTTTCCCTCTTAACCTGGCTAAAACCTTGGGCAAAAGATTGCCTTCGGGGTCAAAGGATAAAAGCGTCTCTCTAAAGGCCGCTTTGGCTATCTTTAGTTCTTCATCCTCCAGGCCTAGTTTCTCTTGCAGATACTCCCAATACCGCTGGTCTACCTTTAGCACATAACCTGGTTTTCTATTTCCGGTTACCTCTATGGTAGCCTTTAAACTGCCCAATTCTTCTTTGCTTATGGGGTCTTTCTCACTAAAGCCGGGCATGCCTTTTTTTAGGTGGATTTGCTGGGAGGAAATAGGAGGATTATTCGCGTCTTTTTTGGAATCAGAACCAGCTGCGGGAAATACCTTAATGCTCGTGTAATGCCTTTCTCTAGGCGAAAGCAAAACCATATCTTTGAGTTCGTGATTATTGCGCGCATGCATCCATTCCTTTTTAAAGTCGGATCTTTGCGCAATCTCGGCAATGGCGGCAAGGATCTGCAGGTGAAAAGAATGCATATCCTGAGAACCAACAAGAACAAACATAGTATAGACCGGTTCTTCTTCATCCGGGAAAATAATTCCCTTCTTGGAACGAACTAAAATAAGCTCGAGCTTCCCCTTACCATCAACGATAATGTGGGGAACTGCCAGACCAGGTCCTACCACAGTGCTCCCCTGTCGTTCTCTTTCATGAAATTTATTTAACAAACTTTCGATGTCAATATCCATTTTCCGGGATAACATATTAGAAATCTTATAATATGCCCTCTCCTGCGATAAGGACGTGGGGGAATCAAGCACGGTGCATCTCTCAACAAGACGATCAAATCCATCCCTAATAATACCGTCTCGCTCCATAAGAATTTCTCTCAATTCATCTTCTAATGCCGCTCTTTTCATCCCTAAGTCTCTGTTGACCATCCCCTCTATCATATGCATTAAAGCTGACTGCCGTTTTACATTTACTCTACCGTATAACAAATACCAGCCCAAACCAAAGGTTAGAAATGCCGCCGTAACAAGAATTGCAATAGCTCCCATTCCCGCAATGAGAGCAACATACATTCCAATTCCCAAAATCTGAATCCAGGGATAAAAAGGAGACTTAAACTTAGGGCGGTAGTTGCTTATTTTGCTCTCCCGCATAACGATAACGGAAATAAGGGCAAACATAAACAATAAAATTTTCAGAGTGGAAGCTGCTTTTACTAAATTCTCTATACTGGTAAAAAATATAACGGAAACCATAAAAGCACTGGTGAAAAGAATTGAAATATGGGGTGTTTTAAATCGTAGGCTTACTTTTTTGAAGATATTTGGCAGGAGATTATCCTTGCTCATGGCAAAGGGAAAACGCGATGCGGCTAAAATACCCGCGTTGGCAGTAGAAAAAAATGCCAAGAGGGCAGCCACTGCCATTACAATACTGCCTATATGTCCTGAAAAATTGCTTGCCCCAAGTGAAAGCGGCGTTAAAGAACTCTTGAGTTCAAAAGGATTACTCACCCCTACCGTTACAGTAATAACCAAAAGATAAAGAAGCGTTACTATGCCAAATGCCAAAAACATTCCTAACGGGATATTACGGCCAGGGTTCTTAACCTCACCCGCAATACTGGCTATTTTTGTTAAGCCGCCAAAGGAAACAAAACAAATGCCTGCTGCGGAAAAAACAGCGCCGATACCAAAAGGCACAAAAGGAACAAAAGCTTGCGGTTGAATAAAGAAGCCACCCATTGATACATAGCTAATTAAAACAGCTAATAATCCCAAAACCATGTATCTCTGCAATTTTCCTGTATGTTTGGTGCTAATTAAATTAAGTATTGTAAAGAACAAACAACAACCTATAGCAACAAGCTTAATCTGAGCTTCTGCAATACCTATCCATATAAGTTTTGCAAAAATTCCCATTCCCACAAGAGCAAATGCGCTTTTAAGCGCCAGAGAAAACCAGGCAGCAAATCCACCTATCGTTCCTGCGCAAGCACCTAAACTACGCTCTATGAAAAAATAATCCCCTCCGGCTTTAGGCATAGCCGTTGCGAGTTCAGCCTTGGAAAAAAGGGCGGGTAATACAAAAATGCTGGCTAATAAATAGGAAAGGATTATGGCTGGTCCGGTTTTGCAAAACATCATAGCGGGTAAAATAAATAAGCCGGAACTAATCATCGCTCCTGAGGCAATACAGAAGGTATCAAGGAGAGTAATCTCTCTTTTTAATTTCTGTATCTTAATATAATCCGCTGAGCGCTCTACGTATTCCCCTGTGGCTATCTCATTTAAGGCAGCAACAAAATTCTCTCTTTGCGTATCTTTTAATCCAAAGCGAGCAAATACACTTCGGGTGAGTTCCAGATCTTTTTCAGTCAGGCAGTGTTCAACTCCAGCAAGGATTGTTACCTCACCCGCTTCTTTTAGTTCTTTCTTAAGCTGCTCTTCAACAACTCCAGCAATATGGCCATATACTTCATGGATTAGGCTCAAGGCCAACATAAATCCGAGTAGCTTTTGTTTAATCTCAGGAGATTTTGATTGAAATAAGAAGTGCTTTAAGGCGTTATAATTTATCCAGGCAAGTCTGTTTGTCTTCTGGCTTCCGGAGAGGGTTCTTGAGGCAGGAACAAAGTAGTAGCTTAAGCTATGTCCTTTTAGCCTCTCTAATATCTTTGGTAGAAGATTTCCCTGGGGATTAAAAAATAAAAGCGTCTGTTTAAACGCCTTTTTAACTATTTTTTCTTCTTTACTTTCTAGTTCAAAGATCTCCTGCAGGTAGTTCCAATAACGCTGGTCCACGCTTAGAGTAAAGCCGGATTTCTTATTCCCAGTCACCTCTACAGTTGCCTTTAGCTCTCCTAGTTCCTCCTCAGTAAATGGCTCTTTTTCGCTGTAGCCGCGGGTGGTTTCTTTTAGGTAGATTTGCTGATGAAGAGTTCGATGACTATTGTTAGAATTGCTTTTAACTCTGATTATCCGTTGAGCTGCCTTTATGGTTCGGCGGAAGAAGTAACGAACAACCAGCATGGGAAATAGTGGCGTAGTGGCTAAAACAGCTAAAAGATGAACGCGACATCTGCTTTGCAGTTTGATGGAAGCTTTTATAAGAGGGTCATCTAATTTATTAAAGGCCTCCTGGTTGATATATGTAGCGTGACGGGCAATGGGCTCTTTTTTGGCGCTTTTTTCGAATAAGGCGATTATTTCATTTTCGGAGAGGTCTTTTTTCTCACGACTAATCCGCTGATAGGCATCCGAAGCCATCACATCAAAAATGGCGTAGCTGATAATGAAGGAGTTAATAGCAATGCAAATAGATGCGGTGATAATACCCCAGCTAATCCAGGGGTTGCCAATCAAAGAAGAGGACAGATATGTAAGACCGGCTATGGTTAAAGCAATAAAGCCATCGCGCTTGGCAATGGAAGCAGAGATATCTTTACCCTCTTTCATTAGAAGATAGAGTTTTTTACCTAAGTTCCATAAATCAGCCAATCGAGCAAGCGACCAGCTAAAGATGGTGCCGGGAGCCTTGATTAACCATCTTTCTGCTGTTAATAGCTTATTCCCTACTTGTCTCCAAGTAGCAGCTGAGGTAAGCGTACGTTTGGTCTTAACTATGAAGTTCCAGGCTTTCTGTGCAAACCGTATGGCCTGATTGACGTTGTTGTTGATACCTCTAAATATTCCTCTAATTATGGCCCAACCCAAGCGACAAAGCCCACGTATTATAAGAATGCCTAAAAGCGGTGTGGTAGCCAATACTCCGATAATATGCAAGGGACACTTTTCATGGATTTTGATGAATTTCTTGATTAGGGGGCTTTCTATTCTATCGAAGGCCTCTTGGTCAACAACACCTCTGCCATAACTGGCAATGGGCTCTTTTTTGGCGCGTCTTCTGGCTTCAGCAATTATTTCTTCATCAGAGAGTCTTGTGTCTTGGGTCTTTCTGACTCTCTCAAATCCCACATTACGCTTTGCCCCAAAAATAGTCTGGCCAATCACATAACAGTTAATAGTAGTGTAAACAGAGAAACCGATAATACTCCAGCTAATCCAGGGGTTGCCAATCAAAGAAGAAGCAAAATAGGTTAAGGCAGCTATACCTAAGGCAATCCAACAGTCACGGTAGGCATTGCCGGCAGAGAGGTTGTGTAGTTTTAAACCTTCTGAAGATTTATCCTTAGCTTTTTTGAGATATAATTCTACTCTTTTACTACCCGCTTTCTCTAAGGCCGCTTTCGCATTTTTACTGACGCCTTCATCAAAATCTCCTCTGGCTTTGACAATGTGTGGGATTGCAAGGTTACCAATTTCTAATATTTTTTTTGCTGTGGATGCAGCGAGAGTAGGATGTACGTCTTCCAAATTATTTATGACAAATTTTGCCAATTCTATATCAATCAATTGTCCCAAGCCCTTTGTTGCAATTCGACGAGCACGTTTGTCTTTATATTTGAGTGCCTGTATAAGGATTAAGGCTGCGGGCCGAGCGTATTTGAATAATATCTTTCCGGCTTGAACCTTGACATGCGAATCTTCATCCTTCAAAGCTCTTTTAATATGGGGGACCGTGAAATGTCCGGACAAGACCAAGATTTCAAATGACCATAGGCGAACATGTCTGCTTTTATGTCTTAGGCCTCTCATAAGAGCAAGGGCTGACTGAGGCCACATTTTGCTTAGGATTTTTCTTATCTTCAGACGATCTTGTTTATTTCTGGTTCTTAAAGCATTAACAAGAGGACGGGCTGCGGGCCGACCAAGCCTTTCTAATTCGTCCCATTTGCGTTTAGCAATAAGGCAGGTAATTTCTTTATCTTGCTCTTTCTGAATCGTAGGTTGGTTTTGTAGACTACCTAAATCTTTAGCTTCAGATAGACAAATTGGTTCATCTTTGCTTTCAAAGGTTTGGATAGTTGGAGGATTATTAATGTCGCAAGGCAAGCCGGCAGAGAAAGTGCCACGGGCCGTTTGGGACAACTTCCTCCATTTTCTCACCTGTCTATTTATAAACATTGAAGGCAAAGGGCATAAGTAGGTGTCACGGGCCTGTAGGTTCAGCCTACTTATAATATCTTCCCTTTGCCTTTTAACTCTTTCTATTAACAATTGCAGCTTAGTCTTGATAGACAAAGTAGGACCTTTATTGTGTCTGGATAACCATCTGGAAATTTCCCTTATCGCCAGGATTCCTATTCCTCCAGCAATTAACCATAATAGTATTGGCCATCCAGACTTTATAGTCAAAGCGGTAATGCCATCCATAGCACCACCCATGGCATAGGCAAGATCTGGTATACCAAAAGAGTGAAAGAACATTAGTCCAAAGATCAGAGAAAACAAAAGCTTAAATTTTATCACTGCCCTATCATCTTTTGCTCTAATTTCGACTCTAAAGTTCTTCTTAGATTTCTCTTCTTTTTCTCCAACTATCTTCGAAACACCTTTTTCGTACCCTTCAAGAGCATCCTGCATCTGGAGATTTTGCCTTCCTTGCTCAACCATAAACTCAGCTAACCTTCTATTTACATCACCAGGCATTTCTGTTTGCGCTAATGCCTCAGATACTAAATTAGCAGGCTCAAGAAAATCCAGTATTTCTTCCTTTATCTCTTCTAAAACCCAACCAAGAAAACCTTTTTTCTTTTTTTCCTCTACTACTATTTCTGGTTCTGGCTTCGGCTGCGGTTTACGCTTTTCCACCACAGGCATTGGTCTGTTATTAATATACGAAAGAAATAATGATGAGTCTCTTTCAGGACAAGCTTTTTGTTCATCCTTGCTCTTAATCGCTTCTAGCTGTGGCTTATCAATCTCTTCAGCAACAATTTCATGGTCTACTATCGGTTCTGGAAGATCTATGGGCATGATAGAATGGGTTATTGGCTCAGCCTTTGCTTTATTAACCGCAAACGGAGAAACTAAGCTAAATATATTAATCGCCAAAATGACTATCCAATGTGCTGAACGCCTAAGGAGTATTGGCATCTGGCTCCTTTTGGGGCCGGTCAATTTACTATCATCTATACTGCTAAATATCTCCTGTAATTCGGCCGTTACACGAGCTATAAAACCGATTGCTCCGTGCTTATCTCGAACTAGATTCCCTTCTATTTTTCTTCTTCTTAGTATTCTTCTGAATCTTCTGCGTTTATTTATATCGGTATAAATAGTCGTATAGTCATCACCAAACATCTTCTCTCGGATCTCATCAGCTTCTGCACGCATACCCATGATATGCTGGTTGAGTGCACGGTATAATTCATCTTTTTGTCTTTGTACCTGCGATCTTTTCCAGTGTTCATTATTTGCTTGGCCAACAAACTCCTTTGCCTCTTCAAATATCTTATTAACGGCTTCTCTATTGTCTAGTTTATGCTGACCCCCAGCATCAATAGTAATACTACCCAAACATAACGGAAACCACATAAAGCTACTTTCAGCTACAGTGCTGCCCGGATAGATCGATTTAAAAAGATACGCAAGAGCGCCAAAAATAATTGCCGGAAGAATAGATCTATAATCCTCAAGGAGATTATGGATATAGAGGCCCATTCTGTCTTTGAAAGTATAATATAGTTTATCTTGCTTAAATTCGATATCTTCAATCGGCTCTTCATCGAAAACAATGTCTATTAGCCCACCATTTCTTTTATCTACTACATATATCCATTTATTGTTATCGTAGGGCGTGCCGTATACAAGAAATATTAGTCTTTCATTCTTATCAATATATACTTTCTCTACCCTGCCTCCCGAAGTCATTATCATTGAGACCCCTTCTAAGGAAGATTCTGAAAAAACACGATGCACAATCCTTTTACTCTCTAAGTCGGCAATCACCAAATGTTCTTGGTCTTCAGATTGACTTTTAGAATAATGATAAAGAATCAGGGCGCTTTTTCCGTCTTCACTTACTTGAAGATAGCGGGGGTAGGCATATTCCAAATCTTCGGGAGCAAAAATATCGCCAAAATCTTTTACTAATTCCTTGGTTTTGGTATTAATCAATAGCAACTTATGTCTATTTCGAGAGCTGCTGTTATCCACTAAGGCGATTAGGGCGAAATTTCCATTTGCGGTAAAAGCATAAGGTTTGCTTGTATCTGAATTTGTAAGTTTTCTTAAGTAAAGCTTATCCTGTTCATCCTTAACTTTTTCTTTTTGATCAGCAAAGACTAATTCAGGATTGTTGCCATTTGTAATCCAGATAAAACCAGGCTTATTCGGGTTAAGCACAAATAGGTTGCTTGGGCTTTTATTTTTAGGATAAGGGATTTCTTTACTAAATAAACCGGTATGAATATCATAGAATTCTAAAAGCCCACGAGATAAACGAACATATAAGCCGGCCTGATCAAGTATGAAATCTTGGGGATAAAGATGACCATAATCATCGATGCCCCTGCAATCTCTTTGTGTCCTCTTTAAGCGCAGCCTGCTTACTTTACGCCACCCATCATTTCCCAGATATCTCCGATCATAAATTACACCTCCTACGCGCAGATATGTCCCCTCTTGGGAGACAGTAATATTTTCTCTTTCTAAAACAGAGGAAATTGCTGCTGGAGAGGAAACTTTCGTCTTCTTGAAGTTCTTATATTTCCCTAAGGCTATGATCTTTCCTCTTTTTCTTTCTACAGATTCCTTACTAAAACTTACGATAGCCTCCCCCCACTGCCCAATTCTTAGCTTATACATACGCACTTTACCGTCAGCATCAGAGAATTGTTCAGCTACCAAAAGTACCTTCTCCAACAAGATCGGCTTTCCCTTTTGGTAATTATAAATTGCGCGTTCAAGCAGCGCTCTTGAGTCCTTAATCCACATATCTACTGTGGTAGCAAAATCTTCATATTCGTCGTATTTTCCTCTGGGGCGGCTGAAGTTTTCGCTCTGATCCTGTGAGGCTATATATAATTTTCTTATCTTATCTTTTGTCTTTTGCGAGCTTTCGTGATGGTAAAGATGGGCAAATCCGTGAGCAGTGCCTCTGATAAATTTAAAAGGCACCAGAAAAGCAGATTTCATTGTATTGTATCGTAAATATCTTTTTGTTAGTTTTTCATCTTTGTAATCTCTTGTGTAGATTTCAACCTTGCCCTGGTCTATTGTATCTTTATCAACCCATTCCATCGGATTATTTAAACTAACCGCGGGGTGGGCTTCAATTAACTTAGCGTACTTTCGGAACTTAACCGGTAGGCTAGAACACAACTCTGATATCAAAACAACCTCTAAATCACTAAAAGTCGCATCCTTCTCAACAATATCAATTCCATATTGCTTAAGACGCTCCTGCGCCACTTCCCGTTGCAACATATACCGTAATTCCGCAGGCGCCGCATATCTGGAAATGTGGTTTGAACCCGGATCTAGTTCAATCGCTTGGCGTAAAAGATCCAAAGCATATGGCTTATCTCCTAAATAATAGTGAGAGACGCTAAGATTAAAAAGTATTATAGGTAAAGTATAAATTTTAGCGAATACATCCGATTTTTTAATCTCCTCCCATACCTTTTGATATGCAAGTTTAGCTTTGACAAAATATACTCTTGCTTCTTTGTATCTACCTAATTCATACAGTGAAAGTGCCATGTTCAGATATGCCTCTGGCTTGACAATGGGATTGACATCTAGTTTTAACAATTTCTGATAATGGTAGATAGATTGTTTGTATTTTTTAATTTGAAAATAATTGTATGCTAGATTGCCGTAAATTAGGGAAGTCAACCCGTACTCTTTGATAATATACATTGAATCATAACCGTAAAGCCTATCGTGTTTGTCTTCATCAACTCCTGGAACATCCTCTTTTTTCTTAAGTACAAAGAAATTAGGTTCAATCTCCTGGTAATACTTTCGTTCAACAAGCTCCATAAAATCTCTTCTTAAATCCAAAATTATCCAAGAGTCCTCAACAGGTACTACGGCAACTAGTGCATGCCCCGGAATAGATGCTCCATATACTTCATATCCGGCGGATGCAAGTATTATATAGAGTAGCTGTGCGGTGGGGACACAGCCAAGGAGGCCATTAATTACATGATTTATGCCTCTGGCATCTTGAGGATGCCGTATACTCTTTACGATTTCCTCAAAGAAATTGTCGATGTCCAAATAGTTGTAGAACAGCTTAAACAATTTGTCAAACTCACGCCTGTTAGCAAACATTACATCACTTAAAGAATATACTTCATCAGAATACTTTGATTTGAATTTTAGATTCCTAAAAAATTCAACTAATGTCTTTGGATTATTGGGATCAATAAGAGCCAACCGCTCCTTAAGCTCATAGATTTCATAGCTACGAGAAATCGTCCTAAATAGATTATCTATTTCTTCTAATATTAGTTTTGCTTGGTCTGGATAATACCCCAGGTAAGTTAAAATATCATACGGAGATTGGCTGTTTTCTTTGTTGGCCAGAATCTCTTCCCTGAACTGGTCCAAGAGATACTGTTTCATTTCATAATGCGCAGGAGGAATGCGCTTAGCAACGGGTCCCGTATATGCAGAAACAAGATTTGACAAAAAAATTATTGTAAGAAGAGGAGTAATAAAGCGAAATATACGATGAGGAGGATCGCGCCCCAAATTGCTTCTTTTTATTGGTTGAGCATGTAATTTGTATTTTTTAGCTATCCAGCTGGTGGCTTTGGCGAAGTATCCTTGAGCCTCTTGGTCAACAACACCTCTGTCATAACTGGCAATGGGCTCTTTTTTGGCGCGTCTTCTGGCTTCAGCGATTATTTCTTCATCAGTGAGCCTTGTGCCCTGGGTCTTTCTAACTCTCTCAAATCCTGTTTGAGGGTTTGTTTCCTTTACAGAAAGGCCAGGGTTTCTTGATGAGGTAAATGTCTCTTTTTGTGTTCGGAAATCTTTTTGTTTGAGATATAGTCTTCTTAGAGAAATTCTTTTACTTTCGTAATATTCGACACAAGGTGGATGTCCTGGTCTTGCCTGCATTAATGCGTTCAGCAAATCAAAATTAACAGTACCATCTTTATTTATTGGCAAAATGCGTAAAATTCCTAAAGTAATCTTGGTCCAATATCTCCTCCAGTATTTTTCATTGAATGCCGTATTCCCAAAAAACGCTCCTTGTCTTTCCTGTTCTTGTCCATAGTTAAGAATTTTTTGCTTTGAAGCCCAGACAAGGAGTGAATATAAGTTATTTTTCGAATATCTTCCTCTGAGGCGCAACCGGGTTTCTTCTTCTTTACCCACCTCTTTTGCCACCTCAAGAATAATTCGGCGAATTTCTTTTGGCAGTAAATTATATCTGACTCTGCAGTAAGCTCTCCTTTGATTTTCAGCATACGCATCATAGAAGTAAAGTTCATGGCCGAGTTTATTTAAAAATCCACCGTGTTCCCCAGCCCATTCCTTAATATCCTGTCCACAAATACTCTTTTCTGCTAAACTGCCTAAATTGGGATATCGGGCAAATATCTCCAGAATATCTAGCCACTCTTTTTGGGCTACAATTCCGCGGCTTCTGGCCTTTTCTTCCTCTTTTTTAAATAAAGGGTAGATTTGCGGTGAGGCGATATAACGGTCTATCGCTTGATGAACAAGGTCATTTTTATCGTCAGGATAATAGTAGTGTAAGATTTCTTCGGCAAGAGTAAGCTCTACAACTAAAGGAGGTGCACGACCCTGGATAATGTGGTGAAGTTGAATGAGTCTGGGTAAAGCACAACCAAGTCTATCCAGGCGCCCAGTTAATTCCAGCAATATCTGAGGATGGTTTTGAATACGTTGGAATAAATCACGTAACGAGGAATTTTCCTGTTTAAGTTGGAGAATTAGTTCTAAGGCTTCTTTTAAGGGTCCTTTCAGGGGTGGAGGTAAAGTATCTGCTTTGGCTAAAATAATCTTTCTATCTTTGATATCCAGGGTTATTAAGTGCCGCTGATGCTCCTTGTGTTCTTTATAGCTGAGAGAGCCTTTTACCAGGAAACGAGAAAATCCGCCTGCCGAATATGGCGATGTAAACAGATAGTATATTACCACCCGCCAATAAATACTCACTGTCATAGCTGCCAAAAAGGCACTGGAAAGCGCTATACCTATAATAGTAACCTGGTCTATGTGGGTATAGAAATAATAGGCCACAGCCAATGTTAATAAAGTAGCGCTTAGAGGATAGGTTTTCACCAGGTTCCATAACCAGGAAAACATTCCGTCCAAATCGAGAATCGCGCCTATTCCGCTGTGGGCAATGATATAACACATACAGGCCGCCAAACCTGTCAACAAAACGGCAAAAGCAATCCAGCCAGCTTTATCAGCAGTTACTTCTACTAACTTTTCGAAAACCGATGGCCTGATACTTTTATTAATCTCCTCAAGAGTGGCCAGCCACTGTCTTTCGGGCTGTATTCCTTTTTTCTGGGCAGACTTAATTATTTTCTTAAAGGAAGGGTAAATCCACGTGGAAGCAACAAAGGAGTTAATAGCCCGATGCACAAGGTCCTTCTTATCCACTGGATAGTAATAATGCAGGATTTCTTCGGCCAGGGCAATATGTTTAATCAGGCGCGGTG
Source organism: Candidatus Omnitrophota bacterium (assembly GCA_016783355.1). Classification (GTDB taxonomy): domain Bacteria; phylum Omnitrophota; class Gorgyraeia; order Gygaellales; family JAHJCI01; genus BS750-G32. The sequence goes on from JADHWR010000017.1 coordinate 16,704, forward strand.
GACCACGGCGCTGGATTGCCCAGTGCAGTTGAATCAGCTCAGGCGAAGCACAGCCCAATCTTTCCAGATTACCGGTTAATTGCAAGAGTATCTCAGGGTTATTCTCAATGCGGGTGAATAAACCGCCTAACCAGCGATTGTTCTGTTTAAGCATCAGCACTATGACCAAGGCCTGTTCTAAGGGCTTCTTCAGGGGCCGAGGCAATGAACCTGTTCTGGCCAAGACAATCTTTCCATCTTTAATACCCAGGACAATACGGTGTTGTTGGTCCTTGAATACTTCCGTGTCTAAAGGTTCGACCAGAAAACGGCAGGAATGGGTTTGGAGGCATCTTATCTCGATGTGGTCTGCCAATCCCACAAGAACCAAATCCTTCCCGGCAGTCTTAAACTTCTCCATTAATATTTTATTCAATAATATTCTTTTTTGCCCATCTAACCTGGCTTTATATGTAGAACCGAGAAAACCCTCCCACTCATCCTCAGGCATGCTCTTCAGCCTGTCTGTATAAGTCTCTTTGGAATAGATGAAAATTCTATTTGTAGAAGAATCAAAATACAGGAAAATGTCCTTTTCTAAAGTTTCAGCAAAAGTAGCAGGCAAAACAAATCTATTTTTTGCATCCACTCTTGCCGGATAGGTTCCCGTAAAGATGACCTTTTCGGGAGACTGTGAAGGAAGTTGCTGTTGAGTTGCCTCTTCCTTAACCGCCTGCCCCAGGCCGCTGATTGAGCTGAAATCTGTAACCATATTTTTTCCGTGGTCCTTAGAACGATAAAGTGCCTTGTCTGCATTTTCTATTAAAGTCTCTACACTCTCAGCATCTCCATTGAGAATAGATAATCCTATGCTTATCGTAACTTTTATCGCCACTATCTCTTGGCCAATCCCTACCTTAAACTCTGCCTTCTCAACTGCCTGCCTGATTTTCTCGGCGACTCTAATCATTGCCTCTTCCTTTTGTCTGGCCGATGGCTTCTTCTTTTGCTCCTTCTTTTGCGTATAATGCAATATAACGGCGAATTCTTCTCCGCCATATCGGGCAACGATATCTGTCGAGCGACAGGTCTCTTCCAGGATTTTAGCTATATTGATTAAAACCTTATCGCCAGCAAGATGGCCATATGTATCATTTACCGATTTAAAATCGTCTATATCAATCATTAATAAAGACAGAGGATAATGATGCCTTTGGGCCTTCTTGATTTCTTCAGGTAATTGCTTATTAAAGTAGCCGCGATCATACAGCCCGGTAAGTGCGTCGTGAATAGATGTCTCTTGTAATTGGGACTTTTCCTTCCTTAAATTATCGATAACTACTTGGGCTTCTTTTAGAGATGTTGGCTTATTACTATCTGTCTCTTTTAGCGGCTTTGTCTCTGGTGCGCCAATTGTTTTCCATAACGATAAAACCTCATTTGCGATTTTTACCGCTTTCCCCACATCTTCCTTTTTGTTTTTCAGGTTCTCTAATTCAAACCTTATTATTGATTTTAAAAGGTTTGTTTGTTGGGAATTTATAAGAAAGGTTATTAAATCTAAAACTAGGTATATTTTATTATCTTGTGCGTAACTGATTAAAAATCTATTTTCATCATCCCACCAGAGGAAGGGAGGAGAATTATTTCTTATATCTGATTTTGGAATGACCATCCAAATCTTCTCCTGAGATAGAATTTCTGTTAATCCTTCTTTTTGGATGGTCTCCTTTATACTTTCAGGAAGTTTCCCATATTGAAATAATCCGTTTTGGTTTCTTGCTTCTTTTAGAATTCTCTCTGTTTTCTGTTTTGATTCTTTATTTAGCTTACCTGATTTGTATACACCCAATCCGCAGGCAGCCAAAGTATTTTTTGGCTCTCTAACTCCTAATTTGCCTTTTTTCTCCTGTTGTTCCAGCTTGCCGTAGATACAACCATCTTCTATCTGAAATAAATCATTGGCGCAGAAATGACATGGCCCTTCTGTTCTTTTCAAATGCCTTGTTTTCTTATCCAGCTCCAATTTTCCCGGGCCAACTTCTTCCAGCAAGGCCTCCACAATCCTTTCCTTGCATCTTAGTTTGGGACTATTATATAAGGGGCTGCCGCTTGCATGTGGAGAAAATATCACCCTTATTCTGTTTCCATTAAGTTTTATGGCGAAGTTATTCTGCCTAATCAGGTTTGATATGCTCGTTCCTGGTTTGGGGGCCTTGCCAATAAAGTCATCCTTGAACTCTGTTATAAAGGCATCTGCTATGGGCTGGCCGAACATTATGATAACCTTGGGGTTGCTCTGGGTTATTTGCCTTCTTAGATATCCTCTTTTCCTAAAGCATTCATCAATCAGGCCTTTTCTTATCCTTTCATACGGGATGCCCCCTTCTTCTTCAATTTCGGTTTTCCATTTTGGCGAGCCGCAGGCTATCATGTTATAGTAGGATACATCCTCTCCTAATTCCAACTTTGCCCTACTGAAGCCCGCTTCTTTCTTGAACAACTGGAGTATACCCTTGTAGGCTGTATACATTCTAACTATTTCCTGTTTTATTGTTAAAGGCTTTCCGATTTCATAGATAAATTCCTGGTTTTCCTCGTTATTGAAAAATACCTCCTTGGCAATCATGTGTTTGTATATTGTTCTTTTCCTGAAATGCTCTGCGTACTGCTTTATATCATCAAAATAAGGATAGATTCTTCTTAAGCCGTATTCTTTAAATGATATTCTGGTTTTTTCTGTTACCCTGCCACCAGGGGTTTTCTTTATCGTGTATTTGCGGAAGGCCTTTAGATTGGGGTTGATACCAATAGACATAATGGCAGCCTTTCTGCAGCCAGACAAAAGCTCCGGCACCTGGTATCTTTTTCCTGCATATATTACTTCTAAAGTCTGGTCTTTTTTGGTCTGAGGAAAATCTTCTATCCAGGAGTAGGCCGGAAATGGACCGTATCTTGAGAACCATTTGCATGGATGCCCAGCCTTTTCATAAAGTTCTCTCATTCCCCTGCAGGTCATGGTTTCCCAGACTAACTGCACTTCATCAGGAAGTTTTGTTTTCAGCATACCCTTATATACCCCTTCTTCGGATAACTTCTCTACAGACTTCGTACTTTTTGAAATACTATCAGGATCTGAGCTAAAATTAATACCTTCCTTTGTCAGTCTATATTGGTAAGCTCTTCCTGGTTCAATCCAACCCCTCGCTATTCCTCTGGCTACATCTTTCTGAGTTGTTCTTATTACTACGTTAGAAATTAATGGGCTCTCCCTTCTAAGTTGTTTTATCGTCCACCAGCCTGTGCCAAATATTCTAACGGCCTCTGCTAAAACATCCTCTGGGCTGCCACCTTCTTTCTTTGTAAAAGTGGACTTTTCCTTTAATTGGGACTTTTCGCTTTTCAGTCGGGCATTTTCTCTTTTTAAATTATCGATAACTACTTGCTTTGTTCCGCTTTCACTGAACT
>JADHWR010000018.1 GCA_016783355.1 Candidatus Omnitrophota bacterium
TACCACATATTACCCCTCACCCTATGGCGACTACAACGAACTAACTACCCACAGCAATACCAACTTAGCAACAGATGACGGAAACGTAGGCATTGGCACAACCAGCCCTGGAGCAAAGCTTGAGATTGATGTAAGCACTGATCCTGGAGAATCATTGTGGGGGCTCCATATCAAGTCTGACGGCGCAGATAGCTTCTCAATGATTAAGCTGGAGAACGAAGATGCTTTTGTAACAGCTGCTCCTTATTGGCGCATTATCCATGCTGATAACGGCAATCTGCATATCCTCAAAGACACTAATCACGGTATAACCATAGATGATAGAAATGCTAACGTTGGCATCGGAACAATGAGTCCTGATGAGAAATTGCATCTTGTTGGCAGTATCAAGATTGTTGACGGGAATCAAGGAGCAGATAAGGTTTTAACATCAGATGCTAATGGAGTAGCAAGTTGGCAAGACCCCTCAGGTGTTCCTCCAGGTGGAATTATAATGTGGTCTGGAGCTCTTGTCTCTATTCCTGAAGGCTGGCTTTGTGTGATGGAACAAATGGAACCCCTGATTTAAGGGATAGATTTATTTATGGATGTTCAGGGGGCGAAAACCCGGGTGCGACTGGCGGGGCAAATACCTATCGCTTAACTGTTTCGCAGTTACCGGCACACACGCATGGCGTTGGTTCATATGCCATTGAGGAGGAAGGAGTTGCTGCATCCTCTGCTGAAAAAGTGTACTATGAGTTTGGCATCGGACACAGATGTGACAACAGAAAGGGTTTCTGCAACAATTGCGGAGGACACACACATACAATTTCTGGAAATTCCGGGAGCACAGGAGGAGGGGCAGCGATTGACAACCGCCCGGCATACTACAAATTAGCCTTTATAATGAGACTATAGGGGAAAGACTTCAATGCGTAAATCATCAGAGATAAAAAAGATTTACATTAATGGTTATGCGAGAACAGATTCTAAAAATAATTCTCGATTATCACGGGTTTTAAAGTTAGTTGATAAGACGATTCCCAGACACCCACAGCGGATACTTGATGTTGGTTGTGGCGATGGCTCTTTTACAATTGAATTAGGGAAAATATTGAAGGTAAAAGAAATGTTTGGAATTGACATTTCATCCAATGCTGCAAAAGAAGCCCTCAGTCGTAATGTTAAAGCAGAAATGCTTGATGTAGATGAAGGTGATTTACCCTTTGAAGCAAATTATTTTGATTTTGTTTTTTGCGGTAGTCTTATTGAATGTATACTCGATCCAGATCATTTGTTAGATGAGTTATATCGTGTTCTTTCTCCAAGCGGCCATCTTATTATTACTTTTCCAAATCTTTGTTCCTGGGCAAGCCGAATTGCCATTTTATTTGGCTTCCATCCTTATTATGATCTTATTTCGAGAAGATATGATTTAGGTAAACTATTTATTCCAACCACTAAATATAAGAATGAATCAAAGGGCTTTGTCCGTCTATATACTTTTCGTTCTTTTAAGCAATTGTTAAATATCTATGGGTTAAAAATTATTAGTTCCTGCGGAGCAAGAGAATCTGCCATGCCTACGCTTATGGGTTTATTTGATCAGTTATTGTCTAAGTTTCCTTCATTTGCTTTTCAGGTTATATGTTTGGCTGTAAAAAAGTAAGCAAGCCTGCTTCTACGATAAGAGTCACAGAGTATTCAGGTATTCCTTAAATGTCCACTCTGAATTTTTGGAAGTCCGACTTCCAAAAATCTTCCAAAATTGGTTTCGCAAGGTTACCTTACCAGACGGGTGGCAGTCAAGACGGAGTCCTCATTCGGCCGCAATGAAATGAGCACGAATGAGGTGGATTGGCAATGTCAAACGGGGACACCCTTACGAACAGCTGGAGGGCATGTCCCTCGAACAGTAGCAGAAACAGCCCTTTATGTACTGATTTTGTCCGTGAAATCTGCATGGTTTGCAATGTCCACTCTGAGTTATTCGTTCGGGAAAATGTCCAATGTGCAATGTCCACTCTGGAAAAATAATGTCCACTCTGCCTTATTTGTTCGGGAAATGTCCAATGTGGGTTATTCGTTCTTAAAATGTCCACTCTGTGGAGGGGACGGATCTCCTTTATGAGCGGGTCCTGTCTCGGCAGAGCCCAAAATTGTCCTCACTCAAGGGGAAGCCTCTATAGGGTGTAATTCGCTGCGGGCTATTTTGGGCCGCCCACCGCCTCGCCACCCGCTCATCCACCCTAAATCGAGAAGTCAGCGAATCCCCATTACAGGCGTGAAAGGACTGTCCCTGAGCTGTCATTGCAAGCCCCGAAGGGGGCGAAGCAATCTGGGGATACCTTTGCGAACAACTGGAGGCATGTCCCTCGAACAACTCAAGGCATGTTCCCTGGACACTGGACAGGTTTTATCCGTGTAATCCGTGGTATGGTTTGGAAACGCTTTCTTTTCCCATTAGATTTCCTATTGACAGCGTCGAATATGTATGTTATATTTAAGTAGACATTGAAAAGGTAACGAAAAGGCAAATCCTGAGAAATCAGGAGACGCAAAGCCGCGGGTCTGAAAAGATAGCCGGGTTGCCGAGAAACCAAAAAAAGTTCTTGACAAGTCGGCTTTTTTGTTATACGCTTATTAAGAACTTTTAAAAAGCATTTAAAAAGATGCAAGAGAAAAGAACAGATTATAATGGGGGAAAGGGGGAAAATTTAGATTCCTCCATTGTATATATAGGTAAGCCTGCTTTCAAATCCAGTTTTAAAACCTGGATCAGAATAGTTGCTTTTGTTATCGTCGCTGTTTTCTTGCCTCAGCAGGTTGCCCAGGCAGTTGAATATGACTGGCGGGTTTTATGGCAAAGGCCGACGACTTCAACATTCAACCCCTCTTATCTTAAAGATATCACCTCAATCAATATTCCTCTTGCAATCAAAAGAATCCTCACCGATATTTCTGGTAAAGATGTTAACGCAATTAAGCTCTCCTCAAATTTAATCTTAGAATTAGAAAAACCCCTTAATTTAAGCAAAGAAAAAATTGAGGAAATTTATGAGTGGCTGCGCGGCAAACCCTGCGGCTCAAAGGCATTATATGATTTCTTACGCTATAAGGGTGTTTCTGTCTATGAAGAGGATGTTGCTGTTTTAGCATTGAGCATTGATATCTTAAATGATGTAGTTAAGCCTGAGGGAGAGCCTGAGGTTATTAAAAATTCCTTATACGCCCTTTCCCAGGCATCAGATTTCTTTGGCCACAAACTTTACCCCGTAAAGATTGAAACTAACGCTATAACGCAAGAACCCTATAGCGCAATAACTCCCTTCATTGCCCACCTCAAAGGCGACCACTATATTTTAGTAACCAAGATTAGTCAGGATAAGGTTTATTTCCTTGATGAGCACAATGAGGAATTTCTGCCAGTTGAGAGGTTCCTTGAGCAGTTTAGCGGTTATGCTTTAATTAAGGGACAGTCCCCTGCGGGGACAGTCCCTATAATAACAGTCATTACTGATAACGAAGCCAAATCCATTCTCGGTGCGCGCAAGCGTCGTGGCGGAGGATTTGATTGGGGCAAGTGGGCAACACAGTTGGGAATAACGGTTGTCACAACCGTAGTTTTAAGTGGACTAAAGGTTGGTACAGAGGCAACAAAGGTTGCTCAAACGAAAAACAGTCTTCAATGGTCAGGTTTTGGCGGAAGAGTAGGTTGGGGTCTATCTTCTCAGGCGTGGCAGGGAATTAGCCAGAGTCTTAGCAGGAATATGGCTTATTTGTATACAGCTAAGACAGTAGTAAATATAGGTCAGATGGCTGGCTGGAAACCTTCAACTACACGCCTCATCGCAGGAGCTATTGGTGGTGGAGTAATGGGTCTTGCTGGTGGATTGGGTAATTTAGTTGCTGCACCTTCTGCCTTTGGAAAGTTTGCTACTGGTGCGGCAATTGGCCTTACTCAGACTAGTGTGACTGAATTAGCCATAGATAAATGGAACATGAGTCCTTCCATCGCCTCTTTTGTAAGCACAATTCCGGCAATGGTGGTTGGTTCTGCTTTAAATACCAAATTTGGAGGCTATACACCAGAGAGCATTGACAAGCAATATAAGATATATGAACAGACGCATCCAGGTATTACTAGAGATCAATTTATTAGGGACGTACAAAGACTACCTATGGATGGTTTTGCCCCCAATCAATGGGCTACCGCCGGATTTAAACATGTATGGAATCACGTCTGGTCTAATGGCACAGCCGGCCCTCTTCTTGTCAATGGCATAACCATTGGTTTAGAAGAAGTCATTAGACGCAATACCAATATTGACCCTGCCTACAACTCAATGGTTGGGGCAGCAATGCGTCCAGTTGTCAGTGGCTTATTAAATCATAATAATACAGAATTAAAATGGCATGAGGCAATTGGTCAAGCAATTGGCCAGGGTATTGTAGAGGCCGGCCTTTCTTATGGGGTTGCCCATTTAGAAAAATCCCTCAATTTTGACAATCCCTTTATGGAGGCATTTGTAGCCAGTTCTCTAATGGCTACAGCGAGAGGGGTGTTATTTTCTTTAGGGGCAGAGAAAAAATTCCAAGGGATTAAGGAACCTGGCGGGCTTGTTAATCCGACAGAAATAAGCGAACGTAAACCAAGTAGTTTATTTGAGAATGTGATTGGCTCTACATTTTCCCATTGGCAAGAGGCTGGCTTGCGAACTCTTAGCCTAGGTTATTATGGCCGTGAGGAGTCATTCTTTGGCGAGATGACTTACTTTACCAATCTTCTTGACTTCACTTATAACGCCTCCCAGCTAGGTTTTGGTCAAGCAATGGTTATGTATGGCACTGATGTTTATCATTATGCAGGCAGAAACATTCTTTCAGAAATTTTTGATGGTGTCCGCACAGGTGCATTTTATGTGAAAAATTTAGAAGAAGGAAGTTTAGAGAAGATTATAAAACTTCCTCATAAAAGATCGATCATACTTCAAGATCCGGATTCAGGATTAAAGCTTTCTCAACAAGCTGATATTAGGAGCTGGGTAGCTTATTCCTTAGATGGAAGGAAGAGCACAATCTTGGCTTTTTCTCCAGAAAGCAAAGCCACTTATTCGATAGTAAGCTCTAAAGAAGAACTACAAAAGGCAATAGGCGACATAGAGAATCTGAAGAAAAAAGAATTTATCCAAGAAATAGCATTAAAGGGGCTGAAAGAAGTAAAATTTGATCAGGCGAATTGGGATGAGACTGGTAATTATAAAGCGGTGCTTTTAGGAACAGGTTCTCAGTTAACTATTTCACCTAGATTATTACTAGATGGAAAAGACTTATCTGAGCTTCCAAACGATAATCTTAATAAAATAGAAACCATAGGTGGTATAGATATAAAAATAGATAAACTCATAGGGGGTATAAATCTTAGCGAAGGGGAAGTAGGTATTTTGGTAACCGCGGATAATAGAGGAAATCTTCGTGTTGACCATAATTCGCCTACTTACTCTGAAGGAGCAAAGTGGAAGATATTAACGCGATTTGAAGAAAGAGTTGATGGCGCAGCTACCACTGTGGATGCGTTAACAGGTATTCATTTCTCCTCTGATACCTGGCTCGGTTACCTAAAGGGCCAAAAAGGAAATATTACAATTGGAGAAAATAATTTTACTGGAGATGCTTTCCTTATAAAAGAATACAAGGACTTTCAGGTTAGACTTGCTATTTCTGACAGAGAACAGGGAACGGCTAATATAGATGTGGGTGGGGAATTTTCAGGAGGACTTTCAGGTGAATTTGGACACTTAATTAAAGAAGAAGGTGTGTTAGGAGTAACTCCTACGTTAAATAGTGAGATAGTTGAGAATTTAGGAATTACTCCTGCAAGAAATGTAGCTTTAACAATAAATGATAAGACTGTTTTAAATTCATTTAGAATAGCAGAGGTAGAAGTTTATGATGCTAAAACAAGAGAACAAAGAAAAGAAAGTCCCTATGAAAAGGCCTATATTGTTGGAGGAGAAGGAGATTTTACTGTAACAGGATTTAAACCCTCTGATGAGGAAACAAAAGAAATAAGAGTATTACAATCAAAGTGGAATGCTTATGGACATGACACAAAAGAAGGAAAGAGATTCTATACTCAAGAAACAATACCTGATAAAAAAGCCCCACGGATAGAATTTGAACTTACTGAGTCGAGATTTAATGAAGGATTCATGGCAAGGGCTACCTGGCAGGATGATGGAGCGCAGACTTTTATTGAGAAGGACAATCAGCTTACTGTAAATGGGCTTACTCTTAAACCAGGGACAATCTATGAAATTAAGGATGGCAAGATATCTCCTACAAAAAACAAAGTAGATGTGGGTATAGTTGGATTTCGGGTAGGTGAAAATAAACCAACAGTAGGCCTTCTTGCAGGAAATTCTTTTATAGGAAGAGGAGACACTCAGTTTGCTACCAGCTTGGTTTTAAATGAAGAAAGAGAACTTCCCTTAGAACAGACAGTAAATTTAAATAGAGTCCAGATTATTAGTTTAATTAACCCATCGGAAAATCAGTTAAGAAGCGGACAGATATCAAAACAGCAGGCTAAAGATATTCTTAACCAATTGGGAAAAGAAGGCGATTCGCAGCTATTGTTGCAGGATTTTTGGAAAGACAAAAATCCGGATGCACAAATACCAGAAAAAATAGAAGCTCAGTTTAGTAGTAAAATTACTCTTAAATCTGGAGAGATGCCTTTTTACCGTACGCCCCAGGATAAAGCAGTAAGTGATCTCCCAAACTATTTAGGAAGTGGAGTGTATGTGAGACCAGAAAATGTTATTGCTTCCCCAGAGTATAAATATGAGGTATCCGTTGATGGTAAAACGTTTGGCTCGGGAACTGGTAGATTACTAATAGAAAATGGTAAGATTTACGCAGATGCATCGAAAGGATTTGAGTGGTTTAATATTCCTACTACTTTGGGTAGCAGCAAAACCAGTGTCCCTTACGAAGAAAAGATTAGACAAAGTAATACCAGTGTTTCATTCATAAGTAGATTCTCAGAAGGCAAAATTCCTGTTTTAACCTTAGGGGAGCTCAACGGTGCATTTAATACCTTAAGAGGAGATTTCCAGGGACAAGTTAATGTGGATGTGTTACATTTCCAGAAAGTACATTTTGGTGACCAAGAAGGAACTTATCATTACAATATGCTTACTTTACTTAAGGGCACAGGTAACTTAACTTATGGAAAGGAGGGCGATAGCTACATCCCATCTTATTCAGAAAATAGCAAAGTTTCTTATGCTTTTAATACACTGAGTTTTCTTAATAATGTTGCGGAATTAAAGAGGGCGCAAGAGTTAAAGCCAGATGAAAAAATTTCTTCTGTTTATGCCTTAGGAGTATATAGCAAGGACCAAGCGTGGAAAGCAGTAGCTACTTTGGATGGAAAAACCCAACTTATACCTCAACTTCGTGATAGAGAAACACCAGAAGGAACTTTTGACCGATATTTAGAGATAGAGAATGATAAGTTATTTTATGAGAATATAGAAGGTGGATTAACTGTTGCAGGTGTAGAGAGGAAAGTATACGATGAAATATCAAAAATGTTGCGATTCAGTAGCGATGTAGAAAATGTCAGGTTTATTCGTAACAATCTGGTTTCTCCTACTGGGACGAAATTAACCAAAGAAGGAATAGCGCAAGAAATTCAAAAGGGAATAGAAAATACAACATTAATATCTAATGAGGAAATAGAAAATAAAATTAAGAATGATTTACAATCTGCATTAGCTGAATTAAAGAAGTTAGAAAAATCTCCTTCTGATGGCCAGTTAGGGGAAATAATGGCTGAGCATATACAACCTGTCTTAGTTAAGCTGGCAGAATCCTTGAAAGAGGAGTTTAATAAAGACCCAGATACATGGCAGAGTAGGCATTATCAAACAATTATGAAAATTACAAGCCCTGAATCTGTAAAGCTGGTATCTGAGGATGGCAAAATAACATGGATAGAAGAAGGAAGCGGGAAATTAGGATTAGGTGCAGACTTTAGTGGCAATTTACGTTCGCTTGCCGGTTTTCCTGGAACTATATTCGATGTTAGAAATAGAACAGAAGAGAATCCTTTTGTGGTTTATCAGGCTAACCCAGTTAAGATAGAGGAGAAAGAAATTACACCTTACCTAACAGTTTGGGGAGATGGTACAGATAAGCGCGCTCAAATACATATTGACCCACTCCTGGGTATTTTTGGCGATAAAGCACCTACCACGCGTTTTGAACAAGTAAATGTTATTTCTAAAAATATTATAAATGGAAATAATAAATATGTAAAAGAGGGCTCTATTCTGGCAGAAATAACACAAAGAGGGGCTTTTAGGGATTATTTTGAACGAGTCTTAACAGAATTCATATCAGGGGGTATAAAAGAAGATAAAGGAGAAACCTTTAGACTTAATGATAGAGTATTTAAATTAGTCAAAGAAATAGCTACAGACTGGCATCTTCACAAGAGTGAGAAGGATTATGTGAGAAATTTATGGTCACGGCTTCATAGTAAGATAGGAGAAGAGGGAGTTTTAGGAAAGTTTATCTCCTATCTGCGTTCAGAGAGATTTTATTTAGCTGCCCAGGATAAAAAATTTGAGCAGAAGTTAAAAGAGAATAGACCAATTAAAGATTTTATGCATATTGGGCCTAAGGGTTTGCTTTTAGCTCAAGAGGTAAAGGTTGCAGGAGAGATTCAAGGCGTGGTTACTAATTTAAAAGATAAATCCTTAATTGCTCAATATAAATTAAATCAGTTTGCAGCAGAGAACGGGCATCTAAAAGCGATTGACATAGAATGTTCTTACTGGATACCCAATTCAGTATTAGAGAAATTTTTAGATTTAACCCAGAAGGATGAGAATAAGAATAAGGTTAACCCGGCCCAGATCTCTCCTACAATTGCTAACCTGAGATCTAATCGGGAAGGAGGAGTTACTTATAAATTATCCGGTGGCGAAGACAAGTTAATCTTTAGTCTGAGTAATTTCACCCCACAATTTAGCCCTTATGGAGAGGGAACAAAACTACGTCTTTTATCAACAGATGTCTTTTATGCGGGTACTTCTATTAAGACCGAGGAAGTAATGCTTAATGAGAAGAGTCTGTTTTTCCCAATCAACGACAATAATCCTAATGACAATCTTTATATAGAATACAGACGCACCAATCCTGATGATCCTTACTCAGTTGTCCCTCACTTTATGGCGGATTCATTTTTAAAGTATATTCATGATTTAGAAATGACTGGTGAGGTTGAAGTCTCCTTACCCAGTCCAACGGGCGGGAAAGAATTAATTGCTGAAGGAGAGTTTCTTGAAGATGCGCCACTTAGAGCCCGTGGTATTATGTGGTCAAGCTTAGACCGTAGGAGATTTGTTGGTAGCGAAGATAGTATGGATGTATGGGGAAAATTTAAAACTACAACAGAAATCAATGGCAGGCAAGAGGTAGTTGTTGCTGAGTTTGGCCGGTGGGGAGTCAAAAGAGCTAAAGACGAAGCAACCGGAAAAGAAGGGATTATTTCTTCCGGACCAGTATTAACTGAAGGAGAGATTGCTTTAAAAGATGTATCCGAACCTGTATTCTGGCGGAATATTTTAAAAGAAAAATTTAATCCAGCGGTTGTAAGAGTATTTGAAGATTCTTCAGAAGATTATTCAGATAAACCAGGCAGCATCTCTTTAGGGATTGACCCCCAGGAGCAAGGTTTACTTATGCATAGTAGCCAGAAGAAAGGAGATGGAGAACTAATCTCACACAATTTAGTTTTAGGACTAGGTGGAAAAAAAGGCTGGTCCCATCTTTTGCTTTTTGAGGGAATCTCAGAAGGAGGAATACAATTTACTTCAACCTTAGCAGAGAAAGAAAACCATTTATATATAGAGGAAAATTCCCCAGTTCTTAGAAGCGTGGTAGCTTCTTTGCCTCCTTATCAAAAACACGGTGAAAGCGGTTCGCTTTCCGTATATTATAGCCAGGATAGCCAAGGTAGATTAACCCGTCTAAGTGGGGAGTTGGGAGATTTAAGTTGGAGAAATGGTGTGCCACTTAGTCCCAATAGAGCTAAGGGTGCTCGTGCCAAAGATGACCAGCCCAGATTAGAAAGAAGCCCGGATGGAGAATGGTATGTCTTTAGTAAACGTTCAATTATTCCGGGTAGTTTTAAGGAGAAACATTATGAAATTTGGGATGGAGATAGAGGGTGGATACCAATTAAGGCAAAGGATGTTCACGATAAAAAAGGTGGGGGTCTAGGGAATTTAGTTTGGGGAGATGTTGAAAGGCTTGTAAGAGTTCCGGTTACCGGTGAGACAATCAAGAAATGGGTAGATAACGGAGATGCCAAAAGAGCCATAAATAGATATGATGGAAAGGTAAGAAGTGCAGAAGGGGCTAGCGAATTCTATCTGTTTTATCACGAAGAAACCCAGAAATGGATTCCCGTTCATAAGGATGATGGAGTAATAAAAGAAAAAGGAGGCGGTCATGGGTGGGCTCCTTGGAAATGGGGTTTGTGGAATTTAGCCAGCGATGATAAAGAAGTACGCATAAGGGATTCTAAGGGGCAAGAGTTTATACGTTGCATGGATGAAGATAAAATTAAAAGCTTAAAAGAAGAATATTTTAAAAATCCGGGTAAATTAAGCTACCATAATGCTGAGTGGAGATATATTAACCGCAATAATTATACTATCTATGATGGTGATAGAATCTATTATGTAGATGGGAAAAGGTTAACTCCTTATCTAAATCAAGCCCACCGCCTTGATAATAGAGCCCTAGAGCCAACGCTCCTACACCTAATGGAGGTAAACAAGTATGCCTCAGACCTTAGTAAAAATATAACGATTTTCACTGGAGAAACTGTGGTAACTCTAGTTACTTGGGCATTGGCTACTCTTCTTACTCCTACAGAAGCGGTTCCGGTAGTCGGTCAAGCAGTCCATGGTACCTCAATAGCAGCTGCGGTTGCAACAACCGCGGCTACGGCAAATACCGCGCGTAAGATTTGGGGTGTAACGAGAATAATACAAGCTGCCAAGGCAACACACACAATTAAAAGATTAAGCAGTATATCAGCTTTAGTGAAGACTGTTCAGGCAGGACACAATATAACAAAGATTAGCGCCTTACTAAGTCTTGGGGCAATGGGTGTAACAGAAGGGATTTCAGAATACCGATACGGTGAACATGCTGATCCTTTAGCCTTACTTAAGGTGGGAAATTCTGTTTATCAGACCACTGCATTGATTTATCTTGCTGGCTACGGATTAATGCATATTCCCCAACTTGCCCATGTGGTTAATACCGTAAATAATAGCCTTAATATAATTAAAGGTACAAGCACTGGGGTAAAGGTGGCAAATGAACTATTCAAAGTAGGCGTTTTTACCGGTGGTGGCGTGGTAGGTGGAAATGTATTAGGTTGGGGGAAGGATTATCTACAGGGTAAGTCTATTGATTGGTTTAACTGGGATAGAACCCTTGCTGGCGGCACAACCGGCCTTATACTCTACCTTAGTCTTCCGGGAGGTCCCTTATCACGGGCATTTAATAGTTGGGCAAATAAGTTAGGCAGTTCCGCGATAAGAGGTTCTTATGTAAGCCTGGCAAATCGGCAAGTCTTTATTCCTTTAACCTTACGTACTTTTCCCTACCATGCCCTAAAAGGTTTAACTTATCGTGCAGCCCAAGTCTATACCATGCAAAAACTTATTGCTGCACCCACTTTCTGGTTATTATCTAAAGCCGCTTCCTTATATAATGGTACTGATTATGACCTTGATGTTTTGGCTCAGTGGATGAGCCCGCACAAAACAGATTTAATACTTTTCCCAACCTTGGGTCTTACCGGTCAATTAGTTGGTGCAGGAATTAAGCCTCACCTGGGAACAGTCAACAAAGCCTTGGGTTTCGGGAAAGGCTTTAAACAGGGCTTGCCAAATACACTGGAGAATCTTGGTCGCTTAATTGGTCACAGCGGTAAGGGATGGTACTTTTCCACTGCACTTAGGGGTTGGGGAGGTTTGGGTTTACACGGCCTTCGCATATCCCTACTTCAAGTTCCTATTTTAGGTGGTTCATGGGCTTTTGACCAATTAGATCCTGTTTTAGAATCACTGGACCATTCAGGATTCTTACCTGAATTTAACAAAAACACCTTTGCAGCCTTTAATCAGGGATTAAGGAAGAATAATGCAATGGAGTTGGCGGAAAAGGAATTAGAAGGAGGAAAAGACAAGGTTGAAGAGATTGCCCGTAAAGAAGGCTTCAATGGCGTAATAGAGACATTAATGAAAAAGAAAGGAGCAACTGGTTCTGTTGATGGCTTCTTAAGAAAAAATGTCCCAGGCTTAACTTTTGAGTGGGGATATGATACTAATGTATTTAAAGTAGGTATTAATTCAATTACTCTTTTTGGAGAAATTGATAATCAAGGTTTTTCTTTTGGTTTTAATAAACGCGCCCTCTTTAACTATATCTATGGTGCATTTTTCTACGGTTTTGGCGCACCTATTGGTAAGGGAATGGCTAATATTAAATTTTTAAATATTGGTAGAGTAATTCAATATGCCGGCAATATTGAAGGTGCGATTTCTGGCCGTTTAGCCCAAGGGATGCAGGGTAAATTAGGAAAGACAGCTTTAGGGAGTAAAACAGCAACAGTCATTAATGGTGTGCTGGGAGCTATCGGTGAGGAGTGTATTTGGGAACAAGCGGCTGAGATTTTTACAGGACCGATTATTGGTCTACCTATAGCTTCATTTACTGGTGATCCACGTCTGGGCGCTTTGGCCTCAGAAATAGTGCAAGAGGTCATCTTTGGGGAGGGAGGAGGTTCGCGGAATTATATAAATAAAGCAGGAAAAGCAGCACTATATCAGGGACCAATGCCCGCAGCAAAAGACTTGGTAGGATTAATTGGGAAGAGTGGTCCCCAGGTAAGAAAAGAATTGGTGCATTTAAGAGATACTTCGGGTAAAAATTATTTTACTAATATGGCAGAAGTTGATGAGTTTATCGCTTTTCTCCAATATAGAGGAAGGATAACTCCAAATGGTGAAGTAGGTTATATAGGTAAATTAGCGATTAATTCTGCAGCTGAGGCAGAGGCAGTGAATGGCGGGGTACCTGTTCCTATAGCCGCAGATGGAGCAAGAGGAGTTATTCCTGAACGGGTACAACAAATAGTAGATAAAAGAGTTGCTCAATTAGAAAGAAAAGGCACAAGGCCTGAGGTTCACAGTGGCAATAAATATGAAATCCGTGAATATATAGATAAAGATGCTCAAAACTTCCTTGGCAGAGAAGGTATGGGTTATACAAGAGTTGATAGTAGTGGTAAAAAGGTTACAGTATTAGTTCATAATGGAACTCTCGATACTCGCTTACATGAAATAGCTGAATTGCGTGTTAATCGACAGACAGAACTTATCCGAGAAGGAAAATTACAACCTTCGCAAGAGCTCAAGAAAGGATTAAAAATCACAGAAGAATTAAGTAAGTTAAATAAAACAACGCTGGCTCATGAGTATGTACAGAGCATCTTAGGATACAAGGCAACGTCTCAAGGCAAAGTGAATATAAGCACTAAAGAGCAACTACCCAAATTTGATGTGTTTAATCCGCAGCTTACAAGAGGTCCGCCTTCATCTGTCTCTGTCAGTCAAAATATTGGCATTATTGCTTCAGATGGTTTCAAGTCAAGACAAAATTCAGAAGTAAAGACAAATCCAGATAACGATAAAAAGGTAAATCGGGCTTTGAGGGTGGCAGAGGTTATTGCCGAGAATATAGGTAAGAATTTAGGATTGCCTTCGCAGGCTATTATCGAAACAAAGGTAAAGAAGGAATCTTGGAATCCATTTACAAAGATAAGAGAGAAGCAAGAAAATAAAATCAAGGGCTTAATTGAAGAGGGTTATACCATTGCCCTAGGGAAAGACTTTAAAGAAACCCAGCCTAAAGTAAATCCTCGCCAGATAGCCTTTACTTATGACCTAACAGAATCTATTTTAAAAGGTGAGCATCCAGTTGAGGGATTAGACTTAGGTGAAGGTAAGACTTTGGCTGTAAAAGTAGCCTTTTATGCAGCAATCGCCATTCTTCAGGCAAAATATAAGAAAGGCATATTAGGATTTAATATGCCGTATATGAACCTTTTAGAAAAAGCCATTGAAGAAACCCCCGAGTTGCTTAATGAAATGGCTAAAGCAATGCGTATTGAACTAGTTAAACAGGCGAAAGAGACAGACCAGGCAGAACTACCAAATCTTACATACAAAGTTATTAAAGAAGGACCCAAAAATCAGGATACCCCATTTGTTTTAAGGCTATATGATAGTGATACATTAGAGTACATCGCTCAGGAGATTACTCATAAGCGTATGAACCACAAGGTATTAACTGAGGTTAGACATTGGCACTTGGATGAGCTTACTGATTCCTTGGGTAGACCTAATCGGATTATGGCTATGGCTGAGGCCTGGAAAAATATAAAGGATAATCCGGAAGCTAGAAAATCTGCGGAGGAATGGGCTAAGTTTGTAAGAAGATTTGTTCAAAAAATGGAAGAGTCAACTAAAGGCCGAGCAGCAGAAGAAATATTTACCAATCCTGTAGACCCGCGGGTCAATCAGGAAAATCCTCGCCACCGCATCTTCAAGGCAAATTTTGTAGAGAAACTTTATGCTTTATATGAAAAAATGCGCTCAGAGATCCCTGAGAGTTTTGCTAAGGAATTTGGAATAGGTAATAAAAAAGGATTTTTAAAACTGGCAAATCTCTGGGCAGATTCTACAAAGTATCGCTTAGGTAATATTTATTCTGCGCCCGAGAGTCCTTTGGGTTATACAACTGCTGATCCGTTTGGTGGAAGTTTTGAAAAAACCCATCTTCCTGATAATTTCCAATCTGCAATTGTTGCATATAATATGGCAAGAATACAAGGTTTTTCTGAAGAGGATACAACTCGGGTAATAGTCAATGCTTTACTGAGTAAAGAAACCGAGAGAATCTCCTTTATTGATGTTTTAAAGATGATTAAAAAACATGCTTCTTATATGACTGCTACTACGCGTAAGTATGAGCCGTTATATAGAATTTTAGGTGTTACACCCAGGATATTTAGCGAAAGAAGCTTGATTAATTTAGAATCAGGGAAACTTAAGGTTTCTGGGGCTTGGACGCAGGAAGAAACCATAAATAAGTTATTAGAGGATATTTCCGATAATGGTGCGGATGCTCAGGCAGTCTTTGGTAACGATTGGGAATTAATAAAAGAGGCAGTAGATAAAGTTAAACAGACTGGGTATAATGTAGAGTTTATTGATGGAAGCAAAGTGCGCACCGAAGTTCAGGGAGAATTGAATGCGCTAAGACAGAGAATAAAGAATGGCGAAAAGATGATTGTTTTTATTATGGGTAGTCCTATTGGTTCAAATATTTTTGAACTTTCGAAAAAGCTAGGAACTGCCGCAACTCATCAGATTACTCTGGCTGGTAGAACGGATTTGACCCAGTTTTTAGGCCGGGCAGCTACCCAGGGCAGAAAAGGTCCACGCAAAGGTAAGCCTGCTTGGTATTTAACTATTTGTTTAAGTCGAGACAACCAACTTACTGAGTCACAGCGCCTTCAATTAAGAATGCTTGTTGAGCAAGGTAAACACACTGAAGTTGCCAAGGCGCTTCTTGGGATTACTGACCAGTTAGACCTCTGGGATGTTTTAGAAGCAAGAGACAGAGTTGCCGTAATAAAGTTTATAAAGGCCACTCCGAAAATTATGGCTGAGATTAGTAAGAAATTCGGTTTGAGTGAAAAGGCAACTCATGAGATTAGTGTTAAGATACTAAAGTCAAATATACAAGACCAGTTAACCAAGGCGATTGAAGATGCGAAGCAAAGAGGACTCTTAAATGTAAACGATAAAGACAATGCAACCTTTAATTATTCTGATAATGTAGAAACGAACAATCTTTGTGATCAGCATAAGGCAAAGATTTCAATATTAAAACAACTCTTTATACTCAGTTCTTTAGTACAACCTGAAAAAATAGAATCAGAACTTAAGCCAGAAAATTTGGCGCAAAAGGTGAAAGACTTAACACAAAAGATTTATGAGGCAAGGATAAAGCAAGAACAGAATCAGGCTCAAGGCAAGGATAATCAGCAGCAAGATAAGAAGAAACCCGAGCCGCCAGAGGAGCCAAAAGGTCCTTCAACAAAGGAGACAAAAAGAGAAGAAACACCAATTGTCCCAGTTGAACCTACATCTACTAAGTTGCCTGCTGCGAGAGGTCAAGGACAGGGTCACTATATACCTATTATTACTCCAATGCTACATCTATGGCAAGGTTTGGTTAATTTGGCAAGGCCAAATATTGCCTATGCTGCACAAGAATCAAAGAGAGAACAAGCAGGTACAGGAGTTTCACATCTTACCCGAGGACCAACCATAAATGGCGCGGCTGCGATTTGCGCAATCGCAGGTCGTGCAATTGAACAAGCGCGCAATTTATGGAGTAAATTAGTTAGTTATCTGTATAAATTAGGCTTTGGTCTGAGCAATTTGGCCGAAGGCGAAAGTGCCAGAGGTGTAAATAAAGAAGAAAAAGGACAAAAGCAGGGTTCGGGAGGTGCAACACCTGTAGGAAACGCAGGAAGCACTGAAGAAACCAAAGGCCTAAGTTCTGCTGGTAACGGTAACGGCAAAGGTGGTTCTCAAGGTATAACTGGTAGAAACAGACAAGAAGAGAGACCTCGCTTAATTGAGAGGATAAAGTATCGGCTTCATAAACTACCTCTTAAGATTCTTGCCGGAAATCAGAATGCCCGTGATCCACCAATTAAGGGCCGTTGTTTTGTCTCTAAACTGCGTGAATTACTTCGCAAGTTATTTGTCATTCCGCAAAGAAAGAATTTTGAATTAGTTCATCCTGCCTCATTAAGGAATTTCTTAGAATCCCTCAAAGGCAAAAATCCCACCATTTTAGGCTCTCTGTTAGGCTTCTTGACTAATGATGGCCTACACATTATAATTGATATGTTGAGAAAAGCGTTTCACAAAACACTTACTCATGCAGGAAATGAACCAGGGGTAAATGGCGAGATAAAAGAGATTGAAGCCAGGTTTGAAAACTTGGTCAAGTTAGAGGAGAAAAAGCAGGATGATCGGCAGGGAACTGAGAGAAAAATAGCTCTACAAATAATTCGCCGAATAATTGAGCTAAAGCTAAAGAAGAAAAATACTCTCAGCAAAGACACACCTAAGGAAATAGATGAGATTACTAACCTTATTAAAGCCTTGCCAACGGAGCAGAAAGAAAGATTTCAACGCCGGTTCTGTGCTTACTTGGGGCCTTACAGTAAAATCTGGCAGGAACTGAGCAAAGAGAAGCCTGATTTAAGAGAGGAAATAGAGGGAATAAGAAAGAAAATAACTGAAAGCGAAAAAGAGCATCGGAAAGATAAGGACAAAAAAGCTAAAAGAGGTGAGGTTAGAACAATGTGGTGGCTGGATGAATTAGAGGAAACACAACGGAAACTTAAGCAGGCAGAGGAAGAGAAGAAGCAGGCAGAGGAAGAGAAGAAGCAGGCAGAGGAAGAGAAGAAGCAGGCAGAGGAGAAGCTAGATAAGGAGAAGCAGGCAAGAATAGAGGCAGAGCAGAAGAGAAAAACAGCAGAGAAGAAGGCAGAGGAATACAAGGAATATGATGAGCAATATGCGCCATGGTGGGAAAAGATAATAGATGTAGCGAAGAATAGATTCAACTTTAGGCTTAGGGGTGTAGAGAGAGAAAATATAAAAGAATTACTTGAGGGGACAATAAACATAGATAAAATGTCCGAATTGATTAAAAAGAGAAGAGACCAAATAACAGCAAAGCTACACGACGAAGGTATAGCAAGAAGCAGATATGGTGAGCCTGAGAAGATACTACCTCATAATGTTGCTTACTATGAAGAACAAGCAGAGAGAGAGATTATAGAGGAAGTCACAAAAAAAATAATTGAGAGAGTTTCTAAAATGCGCGATGGAAGACTACGTGCGCAGAAAGAAAAGTGGTTAGACTCATTACCTCTTCCTGAGGGGATTAAGAAAATACTAAAGAAGATTGGGTTGATTAGGGAAGACGATTTAAAGGAAATCGAGGGAAAGACAGCCTCTGAGGCAGAAAAGATTATAAAAGGAAAAATTTCTAAGGTTTGGAATCAGCGCAATCTTGTAGGAAAAATAAAGAACTGCTTATTAGGCGCAGTCTTTCATCTTGGAGACAAGATAGGCGGTTTAGCCGATGCCTTAAAACTAAGGGATATATTGAAAAAACTTGGCTGGGATGATGGCCATCTTAAGCTGAGATTATTCTTTAAGGCCTGCAAAGAGGCAGGATTAGATTTGGTTGGTTTTAGAACCTCTTTAGAGGAATTCAAGGTTAAGGTTGTGAGGTTTTCGGGCAGGCTAATAGTTGTTTATAGGCGCAAGGATGGAACATGGCATGCCTTTACAGCTAAAGGGATTAATAAAGAAGGAGATGTTTATGGTTATTCAGACAATCATTTTGCCGATTTTCAAAGTGTGGATATTAATCCCTCAGAGTTAGCCGATGAATCAGGCGAGGTTATTCTTATTGCTGAGAGCGAAGTTAAAGAGGGTTTTGAGCAGAAAAAAGACCTCACTGAAGAGGATCTGGACGCAGATCCTAATGAGATTAATGGAGTTAATGGTGGTGGCGCAGGCAATCCTGGTAGTGGCAGTTCAGGTAATGGTGGTAGCGGTATGAGTTCACCGGCTGATGGAGAAGGAGATGGTGAAGGTGGAGTAGATGAAGATAAAATCTTATCTTATGGAGATGGAATTTTATTTGATGGGGACATAATCGTAATTTTATCTGGTGGGAAGGCAATTGGAATCTTTGGTGTTGGTGATAGTAGTAAGACAGGTAAGAAAAAGGAAGGTTCTCAACGTAAGTCCACAGGCAGGATTTCTCGCAAGAGAGGGACTGGTGGTTCTGATGGCGCAACTGTCAGGGGGGCTATACTTAACTTATTAGAAGAAGCAGGCATAAAGATATCTTCATCAGACGCTATTCTTATTTTCGAGACTCTAAGCAGATTACTATATTCTACAGGTCCTCCTGTGGGGAGATTACAAACTAATTTAATATCTTCTTTAATATCCCCCACCAATACCCCTTACTCAATCTTAATTTTCTCTTCATATGCAAAAACAAAAAGAATAGATTGCTTCCCACTTCGCTTTGCTCGTGGTCACAATGACAGAAACCTTAAAGGAAGAGTGTTTCCAGATTGCTTCGCTGTCGCTCGCAATGACAGAAAGGATGCGTCCAATGAATTGGACAACTACAGTAATGACAGGACTCAGGGGCAGTCCTTACAAATATATGCTATTAATGGGATTAATGGCGGGCGTGTTTGTGAAGGCGGCGTTCTTGGATTTTTGAAAGGGCAAGAATTACTATTCCTGCGATTAGAATCCCCAGTGCAGCCATTAGACCTGCAGACATATTATTCCTCCTTAA
>JADHWR010000019.1 GCA_016783355.1 Candidatus Omnitrophota bacterium
CGAGAAGTTCTCTCTCTGTTTTCTTCAAACTCTCTGTCAATTCCTTTGTTTTACTTTCATAAGTCTGGATTTGCGAAGTAATTTGATTGAGTTTTTCTTCTGACTCTTTATTCATCCTCTCCAAGGATTGATCGAGCATTATTTTTTCTTTTTCATAATCTTGTAGTTGGGAAAATATTTCCTCTGTTTTTCTTTCTAATTCCTGACGCACCAAGGTCAAAGAAAAAATCTGCTGCTTTAGATTTTGCGCTTTTATAAAAGAATGGATACCGACTGCCGACATAATTATGCTGTAAGCAACAAATAAAACAATGCTTAAAGTAATAATGAATCTTTTTACTTGTTTTTCCATTTTTTTAATGCAGGAAGCCCTTTAGAGGACGCTTTAAAGTCAGTGCCTCCTCTAAGTGTTCGTCTTTAGCAAACCGCGTCGACTCTCCTGTGATAAGACGCGGACGCAGAAAGATAACTAATTCTGTTTTCCTAAAGTTTTTATATTTACTACCGAACAGTAAACCTAGAAAAGGAATCTTGCTTAAGAAAGGAAGTCCGAGGCTTGAAGTTACCTTTTCTTTCCTGATCAACCCGCCAATCATAATCATCGAACCACTTTTCACCTTAACTACTGTCTCTGCCTTAGATGTTTCCAGAATGGGAATCCGGCTGCCTATCTTGCTCTCAAAATATTCTAATACTGCGCTTACCTCTGGTTTTACCCGCATAATAATAAAGTCATCATTGGTAATCGTAGGAGTAACACTGAGTTGCACCCCTACATCGATAAACTCGACACTCTCAGCTTGAAGTCCACCCTCAGTCTCACCAGTAATCGTGCTTGTAGTATACGCGTCGCGTTTACCAATCAGTATCTTTGCCTCTTCATTGTTTAAGACCGCAATGCGGGGCCGGGAAAGAACATTGGTTTTACCGACTGTCTGTAAAAATTGCATAACCACATTGTAGTGATCAGTAGCTAAAGTCCCTATGCTAATCTTACCCTTTTTTACCTGGTTATAGGCACGTACTGCTGCGGATTCATCTTTCTCTTCCCCGGAAGCCGCCCACCAGCCAGTAGACGTGGGATCTAAAGGAAAACTACCATAAAATTTACTGCCAAGCGTAAGATTGTGTAAACGTTCCTCATCAAAGACTCGTTCCCAGTTAATCCCATATTCATATTTATCGGTTAAGCTAACCTGGATGATTTCTGCTTCAATAAAAACCTGGCGTGTCGGTTCATCAAAAGCAGTTATCACATTCTTGATTAACCTCATCTTCTCAGGCAAGTCAGAAATAACAAGTTTATTCGTGCGTTTATCAAGCTGCAACATGCCTGTGCCGGCAGTCAAAACCTTGGAAATCTCACCCTGAACCTCCTCAACCTTGGCATAATTCAACTCAAAGATTTCCTGAGGCTGTAATTGCTCAAGTCTTGCTAATGCCCTTTCCATATCAGAAATTACCGGGGGAATATCAATCACAATTACTGTGCCTGACGGAGGGTCAATAATAATCTTGCCAATGTCTGACTTTATCTGACCGAAAACATTAAATACTGCCTGTGGGTCAGCAGCAGCAAGCTTAAAAATCTTAAGCTTCCTCCTTTCATGGTATTTCTTGCCAAAGGTCTGTTGATATTCTGCTGCTGTCATTACATAGAGAACATCCCTCTTTTTCTCCACTGCTAAATTCTGACTAACTAAAATCACCTCAATCGCATCTTCTACGGTAATATTATTAAGAAAGATATTTACCCGGCCCTTAACCTGCGCTGAGGGAATAATATTAAGATCGCTCTTTCGGGAAAGAATCTTAAAAAGTTCTGTTATCTCCACCCCACGTAAATCCAAAGAGATTTTTTCCTCTCTAAGAGGCTCCTCTTGCCCAGGGTCTTCTTCAAGAGTAGTAGCAGGCAGGACTTCCTTTGCGAAGACAAAAGATAGGCAATAAAACATCGTCAGGAATATCACAACAAGATATACAAAAAATCTCGCACCTTTTTTCATTTTAATTCAATTATCTCCTCTCCTTTCTTTAAAACTACTTTATTGGATTCAATTTTCTCAACCTTCACCTTGTTCAAAAGCATATCGCCCTCATTTGCCAAATAAGTGCGTGCATCCTTATCTTCAATAATTGCCTGCCACCGATTCCTGCCAAGTGAAATAATACCCACTAATTTTAAACTAAGTTCTTCTCTTGCCGAAGCAGGCAAATCCCTTCCTCGCTCGACTACCTCAAACATATTTCTTTTTAAGACTGTGTCTAAATACGAATCTAATTCTGTCTTCAAGACCTTGCTTGTCTTTGGCGTTAACAACTTTATATCCTCGCGCGCAATGACGTCCAAACTTGACCTCTCAACTGGTTTAAAAATGGTCAAGACAAGAAATACTGTCGCTACGCCTCCTGCCCCCAAAAGAAGCCGATTAAGTAAATCTAAGAGATTTAGTTTCTTTAACCCAGCCCTTAAGTTAATTTTCTTCGCAAATGCAAATCTCTTTTGATTAAAAGCTAAAGGAGGTGCTTCTCTTTTTTTCCCATGCGGCTCCTCAATTATCTTCAGTAATTTTTCCTCTGGACTTGTAGATTCTTTCTTTCTAAACATTTAATGCCATTGATTCTGATAGGGTTAAATCCTGAATTAAATTTTTATCCACACGTGCTAAATTATACATTACGGCAGTCTCCAGCGCCCGGTGACACAACATTGTAATCTTCCGGGGAAAACCACTGGTAACCTCATAAATTGCTTGAATGGCTTCATAAGTAAAGAGGTTGTCTGTCTGTGCACAGCCTGCTTTTTGCAAACGGAAGCGAATTAGCTCACCCACTTCATCTTGATTTAAAGGTTTGAGTATGAACTTTAAGTTTATGCGGTCCAATAGGTTTTGCATCTGTTTTAATTTAGGCACTATCTCTAACTGTGCCAAAAGAACAAGCTGTAATAGTTTGTATTCGTTTGTCTCATAATTAAGTAAGGTGCGCAAGGTCTCTAAAGAGGAAAGATTTAGCTTTTGTGCCTCATCAATGAGTAAAACTACTGTTTTTGCCTCGTTTACTCCTTCTTGAAAAAGAAAATTTTTTATTGCTGCCTTATATTCGGCGATACTTGCTAAAGGTACGCTATCAAGCTCAAAATCAATCTTAAAGGCTTTTATCAAATCAGTAAGGAATGCCCGTTCGTCTTCATAGGTAGGGTCAAGAATCATGGCGGACATTATATCTGAACGCTCACCAAACATCTGCAGGGCCTTTCTCAGAAGCGTGGTTTTGCCTACGCCAACATCACCAATGATTAAGGACAAGCCCCTGCGCAGGCGAATCTCAATCATCAAACGCATCAGTGCACTCTGGTGCTGGTAAGATTGATAAAAGAAATCAGGATCAGGACTTGTGGAAAATGCCTCCCTCTCTAATCCTAATAATTTATAATAACTCATCTCTGATTACCCGCAGGGAATATCCCTTTCGTTTAAACTCTCTGATTTTTTTAAGGTTTCTTGCTATTTGATGAGAAGAATAAAGTCTTTTATTGCCACGATTGGCACGAACCTTAAAAAGACCAATGTTAGTATAGTAGTTTACCGACTGATAAGACAGACGGAATTGCTTGGCAACATCCTTTGCCGAAATTAAATCTTCGGGTATCTTGCGCATAATGACAAAAGATAGCACATATAATAAGTTTTGTCAAGTATTATTTTTTCTAAAAAATACAGTAAAAAATACTTGACTTTTCCAAAACTACATTTTATAATCTAAAAACAGGAAAAAATGAAAAATATTGGCACTAAATTAACTATTTGCGTAGCCACACTCTTACTTACCCTAAGCCTCTCTCCTTACTGCCAGGCACAATTTATTGACGAAGAACTTTTAGGGAAATCCTGGAAAAAGGCTTATACCTTATATAAAGAAGGAAATTATACTACCAGCCTCGCTATTCTTAATGAGATAAAGAATAGTGATCCTGACTGGCAGAGAAAAAAAATCGAAAAGTATATTCGCCTTTGCCAAAAGCAGATTATTTCACAAAGAGAAAGAGAACTGAGGCGCCCCCAAGATAGCTGGTGGAAGGTTCTTGCTGTCGAAGAATATGACCAACCCGTAAGGGAACCAATTGAAAACCTGTTTGGCAAATACAGAAATCTAAGAGACCAACTTGCTGAAAAAGAAACGCGATTAAAATATCTCACAGACCAGCTGCGAAAACTACAGACAGACTCCGTAACTCTTCGTTTTGAGCAGTTAACCCAAGAAAATTCCCTTCTCAAAGATAAAATTTCGGCTTATCAAAAAGAAAACGAAAATTTCAAGGAATATATTGAGGAGTTAAAAAAGGAAAATGCGAACGTTTTAGATTTAGAAGAAAAGGTAAAAGAATTAACCCAGAAGAGCAAAGAAAAGGATGCAACCATCAACTCTCTAACCAAGCAATCAGAAGATTTCAATGCCTCCCTGAAGGGTAAAGATAAAGATTATATCTCACTAAAAACAGACCTGCAGGATAAAATGCAAGAGTTCAGTGCATTGCTTAAAGAAAAGGATACGCAGATTGCCTTTTTTGATGAAAAGATAAAAAATCTCTCTAAGATGTTAGAGGAGGCAAAGAAAATCCAGGGTGAAAACTTTCTTCTTTCTCGACAGATAGAAAAACTTAAAAATCAAATTTCTGCTGATATATGGGAGAAGGAAAACCTAAGCCAAGAAATTAAAAAATATAAAAATGAAATAGCAAAAAAGGATGGACGAATTGAAAATTTAAAGTTAGAGTTAAGCTCACAGCAAAAACCCCTCTTGGATAAAAATGAACGGTTAGAAAATCAACTTCAGGAAAAAGAAAAGCTGATTTCCCAGTTTAAAGCACGGATTAAAGAATTAGACAAGAATTTGGAAAAACTTACCCCGGAATATGAAAGCCTAAAGCAAAACTTAAACGATAAAAAGAAGCTGATTGCCAAACTTGAAGGACAACTCAAGGCCCAAATGGAGAATACTCAGCAACAGTCCGAGGAAAAAGAAAATCTGATTTCCCAGTTTGGGGTACAGATTAAGGAAAAAAATGCAACAATAGAAGAAAAGGATGGCTTAATTGCCGAGAAGAAAACAGCTTTAAAAAAGATTGCTGAGGAAAAGGCACTATTAAAAGAGAGTCTCCAAAAGAAAGAAAAGATTATTGTCGAGCTGAAAGAGCAACTTGTATCAGAGAAGGAATCAGCAAGCCAAAATTTTCAGGAGAAAGAAAAGATTATTGTGCAATTACAAAAAGATTTGCAATCACAGAAGCAGCTTAATGAAAACCTAAGCCAGGATTTAGAAAGAACGGGTCTTAAAATTGGTAATCTCGATACTCAACTTCAGAATAAAGAAAATGAGATTATTGAAAGGGATAAAAACATTGCTTATTTAGATAAGCAACTAACATTACTTAAGGAAGATTTACAAGCAATTAAGGAAAACCTCTGGGCAAAAGAGCAAGCTATTCTCTCATTAAATACAACTACGGAAACTCAAAGAGATGAACTGAAATCAAGGGATAACAAAATTCTGGAAGCGGGGCAGATAATTAATAGTCTAAAATTAGAAAAGGTTTCTCTGGAAAATAAAATAAAGGAGGTTGCAGATATATTAAAGCAAAAAGAAATTCTGATTAGCGGTATCAATGATGATTTATTAAATAAAATCGAGCAGATAAAAACTTTGCAATTAGAGACAGAACGTCTGCAAAAAGGCAAAGTTAGCCCACTAATCCAAAAAGAAAATCAAGATTTAAAGAAGGAAATAGAAAATTTAAAAGCGCAGCTACGCAAGCGTGAATCAAAACCAAAAGAAAAGATTGTTTATAAGACTATTGGCGATGAAAAGCAGATTAACGAACTTACAGCGCAAATTCGTAGCTTAGAGAGTGAACTACAACAAAATCAGGCAGAGTTAAAAGAGTTTGCCATTCTTCAGGAAGAGCTAAAGACGAAGGAAAAACAAATTCGTAACTTAGAAAATGAGTTACAAGAAAAAGGAACCAAGACAAAAAATCTTGCAATTCTTCAGCAAGAGTTGAAAACAAAGAATATGAAGACTGCGCAACTTACTTCTCAACTTGCGCAACTTCAGGAGGCTCTTGATAAACTAAAAGCGCAAGGACCTAAAGAAAAGATTGTCTACCAGCTTGACCCTGAACAACAAGTACAGATTGAGAAGCTAACGCAAGAAGTCCAAATCCTCAAAGAAACCCTCCAGAATGTCTATCGCCGGCTCGAAGGCCTCTCTGTATCTCCTTACTAGCCCCTTAGCACTTCGACTTCGCTCAGTGCTAACCCTGAGTTTATCGAACGGGTTAGCAAAATTTAGACAAAAAATAACCCTCTCTTCCCGTCCACTATTGGGCAAGGTTGAGAGGGCATCTCAAAAAGCTACCTTTAAGACTTAACTACAAGATTCTGTCCAGGTTCCAGCAGCAGCATCCATTGTGTAGGTGCAAGCTGCCCCGCCTGCTTTCGTGGCTGTAATCGTTGTGCCGGACATGGTATAAGTAAAATTTGGGCTATTTGGAATGGTCAAGCTTGACTCTGGCGTGCCATCAGTATCAAAATCTACAGAGACTGTGCCGCCATTGCTAACATTACTCGTATCATAAGCTCCATTTGCACTATAATAAGCTTGCTCTATTGCCCTGATCTGGCCTAAAGTAGTTAAGGCCTCGGATTTCCTTGCTTGTTTGATGGCATCAAAATAGCGAGGAATTCCAATCGAGGCTAAGATACCAAGGATGATGATTACAATAATCAACTCCAGCAACGTAAAACCCTTTTTCATTTAATACCTCCTCAATGAGTCCGCCAAAGTTCGTTGGCGGACGAATTGATCCCGCCGAATGCTCTAAAATTATCAGGGAGAATTTTAGAGCATCTTATGAGGCGGGATATACATTATTACTGTTTAAATATACCCTGAAATTTTTTCTTTGTCAACATCTTTTTAAAAGAAACTCATTCCAAACCCGCATTGATGAATGTGTTCAAGGGACAGAAACCGGGGACGGTTCTAAACCGGGGACGGTTCTCGCTAAGTTCTTGATTTAGGGTGGATGAGCAGCGGGTGGCGAGGCGGTGGGTTGCCCAAAATAGCCCGCAGCGAATTATGCCCTATAGAGGCTTCCCCCTTGAGCGAGGACAATTTTGGGCTCCGCCGAGACAGGACCCGCTCATAAACGAGAGCCGTCCCCTATACGTGCTAACTCTGAGTCTATTAAATGGGTTGGCGGCCATTAAGAGCAAAGGCTAATGTTGAGGAATCTGTATATTCTAAATTCATCCCAGAAGGAATACCTATAGCAAGGCGGGTCAATTTGATACCTGTGGGCTTAAGTAACTGGCTAAGATATAAGCTGCTTGCCTGACCAGGTGTATCAGCATCCAAGGCAAGGATTATCTCTTGAGGCCCCTCTCTCTTTATACGTGCAAGCAAGCTCCCAATCTCTAAATGAGAAGGCCCTGAATCTTGTAAGCCTGAATCCTGCAAAGATGAATGTATCTTGCCTAAAACGTGATAAACACCCTTGAAACTGCCTGTTTTCTCTAAAGCAATTACATCTTGAGGTTTCTCTACTATACAAAGCAGCTGATGATTGCGACTGCTATCCTGACAAATTGAGCAAACCTCCTCGTCACTTAAGTTTCCGCAAATTCGGCAAAGATGCACTGTTTTCTTCACCTGAAGGATAGCCTCGGATAGATTTTCTACCTCTTTCGTTTGGGTATGCAGAAGATGATTAACAATGCGTTCGGCACTGCGCCTGCCAATACCCGGTAGTTTCACTAAACATTCAATAAGTTTATCTATCGGCTTTGGGTAAATTGCCATTTTTTATTGCTAATCTGAGCAGACTTATCTCTAAAGGGATAATCGAATTATTTAATCTTTTAGATAGTTCCTGGGTATCAACTAAAAGATTAAAGGCACCAAATAAATCTTCTATGCGAAAAAACTTGCTTTGCGCAACGAGTCGAATGATTTGCTCTTTTGATAAATCAATCAGAGAACTACCTGCAGCAACCTTAGCTACAATTAGATTGCGAAAATGCTCAATCAGACTCTCTAAAATTGTCTTTGTGTTCTTGCCTCTCTTTAATAACAGATCCGTCATCTCTAAAACTGCCTTTACATCACCTTTGATTATTTTATCTGTAATCTCAAAGACTGTCTCTTCTTCTAAACACCCTAAAAAAGAAACTATGTCTCCTCGTTTAATTTGCGAGTTCGCTTTTGTAAAAGAGATTAATTGGTCAAGAATAGATTCGGCATCACGCAAGGAACCAGTGCTCTGCCGTGCTATTGTAAAAAGAGCTTCGTCATTCACGTCAATTTTTTCCTGAGAGGCAATTTTACGCAGTTGCCTGACGATTTGCTCTGTTGCAATGCGCGCAAAATCAAAACGCTGACAGCGGGAAAGAATTGTTGCAGGAACTTTATCCGCCTGGGTGGTCGCAAAGATAAATAAAACATTCGGCGGCGGCTCTTCCAATGTCTTAAGCAAAGCATTAAATGCTTCGGTAGTCAACATATGCACTTCATCAATAATGTAAATCTTAAAGTGACCAAGGATGGGAGAAAACTTAACACCTTCACGTAAAGTTCGAATTTCATCAATTCCCCGGTTAGAAGCACCATCAATTTCAATCACATCAAAGCTGCGGGATTGTGTTATTTCCTGGCAGGAGGTGCACCTCTGACAAGGCTCAACCGTAGAACCGCGTTCACAATTCAGGCTCTTGGCT
This sequence comes from Candidatus Omnitrophota bacterium, assembly GCA_016783355.1. Taxonomy (GTDB): domain Bacteria; phylum Omnitrophota; class Gorgyraeia; order Gygaellales; family JAHJCI01; genus BS750-G32. The sequence goes on from JADHWR010000019.1 coordinate 8,778, forward strand.
AGAATACGTGCTGTTGAGGTCTTGCCCACGCCGCGTGGACCGGCAAATAAATAAGCATGAGCAACTCTATTGCGCAAAATTGAATTCTTAAGGACAGTGGCAATATGCTCCTGACCAATTATTTGATCAAAAGTCTGCGGCCTCCATTTTAAAGCAAATACCTGATATTTCATTTTCCAATTTTGGAAGTCGGACTTCCAAAATTCAACTCTCTAATATTACTTCTTCTATCTTCTCTAATCCCGTATCACTCAAACACCTAATGATTCCCTTCCGGTACGCCTCAGAACCCCTAAAAATTTCCAAAAGAAATTCTCTTTGGGTAAGAGAAGGGAAATTCTTTTTGCCTATATAATCCAAATGACTTGACCATCGGTAAGATTCTAAAAATTCAACTAACTTGCTCAAATCTTTAATCCTGCCATTTTTCCAATCAGAATCAATCAATTCCAAAGGATTAAGATGAATGTAATATGGAAGATAAAGAAAATGAGATTCCTTTTTAACAATTACTGCTTTAAATTTTCCCTGAAAAAGAGCTCCTACCCTTTTGTATTTTTTATTGAAATAGTTAGTATATCCGGTGCCAAGTTTTCGCATAAACTCAGTAATTCCTCTTTCTCTCTTTTGTCTCAAAAGTAAATGAAAATGATTGGGCATTAAACAAAAAGCTAAAATCTCTACAAGCAACTTTCTTGGCTTCCTTCTTTCAATCTTTGGAAGTCGGACTTCCAAAGATTGAGTTTTTTCATAATAATAATCCATATTTGGTGCAGGGGACTCATCATTAAATTCAAAAAGATCATGAATGAAACGAAAGTAGTTTTGGTTATTTAAAAATATTTCTCTTTTTTCTACCCCTCGATTATAGACGTGGTATATCTCGTCATTTACAAATTTCACTCGTCTCATGGAAATCTTCCAAGAAATTTTGGAAGTCGGACTTCCAAAATTTCGTCCCCTTTATTATTATCTAACGGAGAGGGTGGGATTTGAACCCACGGTACAGCTTTTGGCCGTACAACTCTTTAGCAGAGAGTTCCTTTCAGCCACTCAGGCACCTCTCCTAACCTCTTTTATTTTCAAATAGTTACGTAAACCCCGTTCGGAGTCCCCGCCAAAGGTGCGGCATCCCGACAAAAGGCATCCCGCCTTTTGCCGGGATTACTTCGAACGGGGTAAATTTATAGCGTTTCTTCTTTCCCGCCTTGCAATTAGTATTTATTGTGGCGGGATCCCGCTTAATATTTAGTGCGTTTGCGGGAAAAAAATTCCTTCACTAAAGTTCTACATTCCTTTTCTAATATCCCTTTTTTAACCTTAATTTGATGATTCAGGCCTTTATTATTAGTGAGATTTACCACTGACCCGCAAGCACCTGCCTTTGGATCATCTGCGCCATAAATTAATCTTTTTATCCTTGCTAAAACGAGCGCTCCCGCACACATTGCACAAGGCTCAATAGTAACATAAAGAGAAGCCTCATTCAACCACTTGTTGCCCAGATAATTTGTTGCCGACGTAAGTGCGAGCATCTCTGCGTGAGCTGTTGGGTCTTTGAGTCGCTCTACTTCATTATGAGCACGCGCAATAATCCTGCGATTGTGCACAATTATGCAACCAACAGGCACCTCATCATCCTGTTCTGCTAATCTTCCCTCTTTTAGTGCTTCAGACATATAGATTTCGTCAATGGTCATCGATAAAATGCGCCTGGCTGGATTTGAACCAGCAACCCTCAGTTCCGTAGACTGATGCTCTATCCAATTAAGCTACAGGCGCAATAAATCCTCTCTTTTTAATCCTAGCTCGGCAATTGCTTCTTGAGGCGCAGTTGCGTAGTGATGGCAAAACTCTGAGACTTCTTTAAAGGATTTCATTTTGCGCTCCAACATTAAATTAAGTAAATTCTGGCGCAGTTTTAATTCCTCAATAATCTGATGCCCAGGCCTCCCACTTATATGTGCAAGCCGGTCACGATAGATGCTGCTTACTGCTGACTCCAGAAATTGCCCTTGGTTTAAATCATAAGTCCACAAAGATGAAAGCAAAACCATCTTCTTCTCCATCCCTGCGGTCTCTACTAATTCTCCCACAACCCGCCGAATCTCACCCTTAATATTATACCTTCTCATAACCACAAACACATCCACTAAGTTTATCAACACCTCGGGAACTTTCATTGGTTCATTTTGCAGGCGCATTACTGTTTCTCGTGCTGTAGAGGCATGCAATGTTCCCATGCAGTACTTGCCAATATTCATTGCCGTCATCAAATCATTGGCCTCCTTACCTCTTACCTCACCAACAATTACACGGTCAGGACGCATACGCAGTGAATTCTTTACTAAGTCCGCTAAAGTAATCTCATCGTCACTTTCCAGTCGGGAACAGTTCTCTTCTAAATCACTGTTTAGCTCTAATGTATCTTCAATAACTACAATGCGCTCATTCTTTGGTATAAAACTAAAAAGGGCGTTTAAAAATGTGCTCTTACCGGCGCCAGGGCCTCCGGCGATAATAATATTGGCGGGCTTGACTCCCAAACCCTCTACGTAAAGCCAGAACTGTGCGGCTAATTGAGTAGAAACAGTGCCATTCTCAATCAACTCAATTATACTTAAGGGCTTCTCTCTTGCACGGGTAATAGTTATCTGTGGCCCAAAGGGTGAATAAACAATATTGACCCTGCCTTTGATTTCCGAAAGTTCCAAGTTATTTATCTGTTTAATTGACTTCCTCCCTGAGAAAATAACTAATTTTTTAATAAATAAGTCTATTTCATTGCGGCTGCCAAACTGTTTATCTGTTTTTACCATGCCAATTCCTATTTTGTGGATATAAATAGGATTTAAAAAATTTATCATAATATCTTCTACTTCAGGATCAGCTAAAAAATCTTCAATTATTTCGTAAGAGAGAAATTCTTTAAAGAAGCCTTCCAACTCCAGGCCCTTCGCTCCTTTTATAAATCTTTTGCATCTTGGGCTGTTATAAACTTCTAAGAATACCTTAAAGATGGCTTCGCGTTTTTGACTCAAATCCTGAAATAGATATATCTTGCCGGCGAGCTTGTCCAAAATCTCATTTTCAATATTAACTCTTTCTGAATCCATCATCTCCCTCTCCTTTTGCCCGCTTTATTGCCTGCACGAGATCTCTTCCTGCAGGACAAACATAAGCGCATACCCCACACTCAATACAATCTAATGGATGGTAACTTTTGGCTAATTCCATATTATTCTGCTCAACAGCTAAGCTAATAAAGCAAGGCAGGAGTCCTATGGGACAGCTGCGGATACATTCACCGCAGCGAATACACATATCCTGCGCATAATCGTAAACCCTATCTTTACTCAAAAGAAGAATTCCCCCTGTAGATTTAATCACCGGCACAGCATCTGTATTTTGCGCAAGTCCCATCATTGGCCCGCCAATAATTATCTTTGCTGGTTCTTTTTTAAAAGGAAGGCACCGTTCAATCAACTTCTTAATTGGTGTTCCAAGACGAACACGCAAATTACCTGGTTTTTCCAAACAGTCTCCGCAGACAGTAACGATGCGTTCATACAATGCTTTATTTTTATATACTGCTTCGTAAATCGCAAATACTGTTGCCACATTATGTACAACAACCCCCACATCAAAAGGAAGCTTAGCCTTCGGAACTTCACGACCAACAATATTCTTTATCAGCTGTTTCTCGCCCCCTTGAGGATAGACTGACTTCAATACGCTTATCGTATATCGCTTATCGCAAACCGATTCAAATGCTTTGATTGCCTCTGGCTTATTGTCTTCGATGGCAATATAGGTCTTTCTTGCTCCGAGGCAACGCACAACCAAATCCACGCCTTTAAGGATTTCGTCTGTATTCTCAAGCATCAAACGATAATCAGCGGTTAGATATGGCTCGCATTCTGCTCCATTTAAGATAAAGATATCCACGGGCGCAGGAGGATTCAATTTTATATGGGTAGGGAAGCTTGCCCCACCCATCCCGACAATTCCTGCCTCAAAGACAATCTGTCTAATTTGTTCGGGCGTAAGGCCATCTATCTCCTTTTGGAACCTGGGGTTTGGGTCTTGATGTTTATCCAATCCATCGCTCTCAATGACAATCGCTTTGCCTTCTACTGCAATCACCTTACCACTGATAGAAGAATGCAGAAAGCAAGAGGCACTACCATCAGGGCCTGCTATTTCCTGTCCTGTTAAAACTAAATCACCAACAAGAACCCTGGGGATTGCGGATTTTCCAATGTGCCCAGATAAAGGAAGCTCGACCCTCTCTGGCAAAGGAAGATTTGTTATCGGTAGCTCTTTAGTTAAGTCCTTGTTATCCTTTAATCTAACCATAGAGATTTTCGCGCTAAGATAAGATTACCTGAACCGACAATAATAAAAATAACGGCAATACAAACCAAAATTACAACCGGGCAAATATGCTCGGCCAAAAAACTACTGAAGAACATAAAGATAATAAACGACAAATGCATCAGAAACTCCAAGAAACTAAAGATTCTTCCCATCATCTCATTGCGGCTGCTGTGATGAATAAGGGTATTGCATATAATTATAATTGGGGAAACGCTTAGGCCCAAAATAAAAGAAAAAACTGCAGCCAATACAAAATCCGGCCAGCGGCTAAGAGATAAAGCAAAAGCACCTAAAATAAATCCTGCTAATGTTAATGATACAAATATTACCCGATAATGAGAAATCTTTTGACAAAAGCGGCCATAGAACAATGCTCCCAGAAATAAACCAACCCCTAAGAATACAATCAAAAAACCCAAATCAAAAGTTGCGCTCTTGAGAACCTCCTGCACAAAGACAATGATGACAATATAAACTGCGCCACCTGCTCCCCCCAAGAAAGACATCACTGCCCCTGTAAAGCGCATCTCTTTCTTTTGGATAAAATATTTTAAGCCCTCCTTAATCTCCCTGACCACTGACTTCTCGATTACCTCAACTATCTCTTTACCCACCTCTTTAATCTTGACTGTCGCTGCCTTCCTTGTGCTAATCAAAAAGATGAGAACTGCCGAAATAAAAAAGGTAAAGGCGTCTAGATAAAATCCACCCCGGGAACCAAGCCGCTCCACAATAAGACCAGCAATGCCAAATCCAGCAATTGCCGCAATCATACCTGTCGTATTAACCAAAGAATTAGCGACAATTAACTGCTCCTTTTTTACTAAGTCGGGGATAATGGACAATTTCGCCGGCACAAAAAAACGGCCGATGGAAAAGATGAGAAAGATTAAAAGATAAAGCCAGGTAAGCCCACTACGAGAAAGGAAAAACAAGGGAATCAATAAAACTAATCCTGCACGCAGGAAATCAGCAGCAAACATCGTGCGGCGCCTATCCCATCTATCTACATAAACACCTGCTATTGGCCCGATAAAAAAAACAGGGAGTATCGTAAAAGAAAGTATCTTTGCCAACTGCAAACTGGAACCGGGCATCAGCTCATAAACAAAACCAATCAAAGCCATCTGATGAAGCCGGTCCCCGATCTGGGAGATAATCTGGGCGAACCACAAAAAAACAAAATTCCTATTTTTTAAAACCTCGCGAAAGTTTGCCATAATATCTTAGAAAACTTAAAATTCTAAAGCCGACGAGTGGAGTCGAACCACCGACCTGAACTTTACGAAAGTCCTGCTCTACCAACTGAGCTACGTCGGCAAAAAGCTGCGGGTGGAGACATTTTTCTCTTGACAAACCCACTTTTATAACGTATACTTTATGGCGAAATGACTAAAGCCAGCGTAAGCTAGGCGAATGGGAACTGCTAGGGCAGTTCCTTCTTTTTTATTACCTTCTCCTTAATCTTGTCAAAAAAGATTATTCTATTAGCAGTAGCAAATAAATTCTGATTCAACCTGTCCTTGTGAGCTATTAAGGTTGCTTTTTTAAATTTACCCTTAACATATCTTAATAATTTTTCAAAATCTCCATCTCCACTACAAAGCACAAGTTCTTCATAATCACCTATCCTATCCAATGCTGTAATTGTCATTTCTACATCAAAGTTACACTTTCTTTTAAAACTTCCCGCCATGTTATCGTAGAGACTCGATACAGGTTTTGTTCTTACTTTATAACCTACGGCCTTAAGCATTTTGAAAAAACTTTCTCTACTCTTTTTATATTTTATAAACCCACTTAATGTATACATAGGATGTCTATCAAAAAATGTCTTTTTAGATATTATCCCGCCAAAAAAATATATATCTACTATGTCAAATTCGCTATTTAACCATTTTTTAAACTTCTCAAAGTCCAATTCCCATTTGGCTTTTTTAAAACCATAATAAACATTGGCGTCATCAATTAATATTAAGGCTTTCTTTTTAAGGGACACGCTGCTCTCTTCTTTTATAGAAAAATGGTGCCGGGAGCCAGACTTGCACTGGCGACACTCGGTTTTTCAGACCGATGCTCTACTACCTGAGCTATCCCGGCATACATCATTTTTAAGTTAGCTGTTTTTCTCGTAAAATCCTCACAAAACAAAACACAATTAATGCTAAAATTATTGTCCAGGAAATCAACATAAATAGCCAACCCCATACTGTCATAATGAAAAAGCCTCCCTCGCCTTCCTTTTTCTTCTCCAGGCAATCTTAACCAGGAATGCCAGAACCAAAAAGATAATCAAAAGCCCCACGCGGGTGAATAAAACATAGGGCCGATTTGCCGCAGAAACATTATGCATCAAGATTGTCGGTATTCCCTGCTGAATAAACCAAAAACCAAGAATAAAAAACAAAAATAACGGGGTAACGTATTTAATAATAAATTTATAAATCTTCGGGATGCCTAAAGACGCTCCCGTATGAATTTCCTCCCACGCTTTTTCCATCCCAAAAACCCAGATAAAAAGCAAGGTCTCAATTGTAGCAAATAAGACAAGCGAGAAGGTTCCTCCCCAAAAGTCTAATTCATTGATAAGCCCACGGCCTAATAAGAATATCACTGGCTGACAAAGAATAAAACTGACTATCGCAAAAATCCGCACTGCTCTTTCTCTGTTTATATTAAACTCGTCCTCCAAAAAGGCAACAGCTGGCTGGGCCAAGGATACGGAAGAGGTAACGCCTGCTAAAAACAGAAGGAAGAACCATAAGAAACCAAAAAGTGAAGATAGTGGAATCCTGTTTAAAACCATCGGCATAGTGATAAATCCTAAATCAAAAGCACCGCTCTTCGCTATTGCCTGCATCTGCAGCGGTCCAAAAAATATAAATGCCGCCGGAATGATAATGCTTGCCCCAAGAATAACCTCGGCGAATTCATTTGTGCCTACTGCTGAAAGCCCCGAGAGAACAACATCATCTCCTCGGGATAAATAACTGGCATAAGTAAGAATAACCCCAATTCCCACAGAAAGCGTAAAAAATACCTGTCCCGCAGCAGCAAGCCAAACCTTGGCATTACCTAAAGCAGCTAAATCTGGATTCCATAAAAATCCTAGGCCATTAACAATATTCCAAGAGGGCTTTGTTGAATCAGGCGTACCGAGGGTCAAAACGCGAACCATTAATATCAAGGCGCAGACGAACAAAAGCGGCATCGCTATCTTTGCCAGGCGCTCAATTCCTCCCCTTATTCCGTAATAGATTACCGAGATATTAGCAATAAAGGTAATCAGAAAAAAAAGATAGGCAAAAGCCATATTATTAAAATAGGAATTCTTCTCTAAGCCCTGGAAACCGTGCAGGAAACTCTGCATTGCACTGCTCGTTCCTGCACAAGATGAATATTTACCAAGTAATGAAAATACAGAATAAGCCAATGCCCAAGACTCAATATAAGTATAGTAGATAAAGATAATTAATGGCCCGAAGATACCAATAACGCCAAAATATTTGATAAACCTGTTCTTTCGCCAAATACTATGGAATGCACCAGGTGCGCTGCCATGACCAAAACCGCCGCCAAATCTACCCAGGGTCCACTCAATCCAAACAAGGGGTATACCCAAAAGAAACAAAGAAATAAAATAGGGAATCATAAATGCGCCACCGCCATTTTGTGCCGCCTGGACAGGAAAACGCAAGAAATTACCCAGACCTACAGCAGAACCAGCAACAGCCATAATTATGCCTACTCTTGAGCCCCAACTCTCTCGTTGTTTCTTTATTTGCATAACTCTCTCTTCTTTTTCAGATTATTATATTCAATTAGAGTTGATTTTGCAAGAATTAGTTGCGGCGAACAAGTTTAAATGTGGGAGATTCTGTCCTTAGAGAAATTAACCTTTTTGTTACAGGATGGTAAAATTCTAAGTTTTGTGCGTGAAGACAGAGGCGCTTTGCACGAAGTGCAAAATCGCGGCGAAAGGAAAATCTATCCTCACCAACAATAGGATGTCCAATCATCTTAAAATGCAGGCGTATCTGATTTTTCCTTCCTGTCTTGGGATAAACCTTAACTATACTGAAATCCCTGCGCCCTCGCATTACCTCATAACGGGTGCACGCAGACTTTCTTCCTATGGAATAATTAATTTTTCCCTTGCGTGGCCTAAGGTCTCCTTGAACATAAGCAATATAGGTTTTTTTGACCTTTCTCTCTTTAAACATCTCCATCATCTTTTTTTGAATTGATTTGCTTTTGGCATAGATAATCAGCCCTGATGTGTTACGGTCAAGCCGGTGGCAAAGATAGAGGTTAAGAATCTGTGTAAGGGTGCGCTTTTCCTTTTTAGGGGTAGGGATAGTTAGCAATCCCGCGGGCTTGTTAACTACCAAAAGCCAGCTATCCTCAAAGACAACAGGAATACTCATTTAATAGGAAGACAGCGCAGGGCATCACAAGAGAAGACCCTTTTTACCAAGCCATTTGCCTGGCGAACAAGAAGGCTTCCATCCTCATCGATATCCTGCGCTAATCCTTCTATGTGTGCTTTGTTGCCCAGAAATATCTTCACGTGTTTTCCCAATGTGTCGCTGTGCTTGCGCCAGGCCTTAATAATATCCTTTGCTCCAAATTTACGAAAATTTAAATATTGTTTTTCGAGCTCTTCCAATAAAGTCTTTAAAAGAAACAGGCGGTTTACCCCGCCCTTTCTTCCTCGCAGTGTCGCTTCATAAGTAGAAAGGGCGGGGTTTACTTCATTCAAAGATATAGCGCCCGAAGGCATAAATTTAATGTCACTATTTACCCCGTTTGAAGTCCCCGCCACGGAATTTGGCGGGGCAGTCGCCCCTGGCGCCTTACTTCGAACGGGGTTTACATTTATGCCAATGCCAACAATTATAGTGTGGACAATATCCATCTCTGCACTTAATTCGACCAATATGCCGGCCAATTTTTTGTTATCCAGAAGAATGTCGTTGGGCCACTTTACTCTTGCATCTAAGCCTGTTGTTTTCTTAATCGCAAGGCAGCAAGCCAAGGCAGCGATAATGGTAAAGATTAATGACTGCTGGGGTGGAATTTTAGGTTTAAGAATCAAAGAAAGATATAATCCTTTGTATTTGGGAGAAAACCAATCTCTGCCCATCCTTCCCCGGCCCTTAGTTTGTCTTTCCGTGATTACCAAGGTTCCCTCAGAAGCACCTGAAAGTGCGCATTCCATTGCTTTATCCATGGTTGAGCTTAGATTGTTATAATAATGAATTGTTTTTCCGATAAATTTGGTCTTCAGGTTATATTGGATTTCCCACGGGAATAATCTATCCGGGAGAGAAGTTAAGCGGTAGCCCAAATGGGGAACGGCTAAAACGTGGTAGCCTAAATCACGCAAGCTTTCAATATGCTTCCATACAGCAGTTCTTGTTATTCCTAAATGATGACTTAGTTCTTCTCCGGAGATAAACTGTTCGCTCCTTCGCTTTAAAATATCTGCAAGTATCTGTGTGAAATCAGCAGCCATCTTTTCTAAAAATGAATCTCCATCGCATGAGTAGGGCAAGCCTTAACACATAACTCGCAAGCGATGCATTTATCTTCGTAAAAATTAACCTTGTGTGTCATGGGGTCAATTGCTAATGCACCAGTAGGACAGATAGAAACACAAGCACCACAGTGTGTACATTTATCTTCATTGCGCACAACATCTTGGCCTAAAGGCTGAATCTCAACCCCTAACGATTTAAGATACTCCAAGCCACAATTAAAATCCTTATCCTCGCCTTTAAGTTCCAA
>JADHWR010000020.1 GCA_016783355.1 Candidatus Omnitrophota bacterium
TCCAATTACTCCAATCATCTTTTTTCCCTCAAACACAGGAAGGGTGTGTATGTTTTTATACTTCATTACAGCAATAATTTCGTCCAGCGTCGTGTTTTTCTTTATTTTAATAACCTCTGTTGACATTGCGAACTTTACAGTTGGATTAGAAACAGCTATCTTGCCGTTTTCTACAATATCGCCCGATTTTATCATATCCATAACAATAAAGAGGTCGGTGGCAGTAATCAGTCCTATTATTTTGCCCTTTTTTCCGATTACAGGCAAGCCACTTATTCTTGCTTCAATCATTAGCTCTGCAATATCAGCCAACGTCGTATTTTCTGTAGTCGTAATAACATCTTTTGTCATAATGTCTTTTGCCTTGATAGATTTCAGTCTTCTTGTCAAATCCTTCAGTTTGGGTCTTTTGCTCTTTGCCATACAAACCTCCTCAATGAGTCCGCCAAAGTTCGTTGGCGGACGAATTGATCCCGCCGAATACTTTAAAATTATCCCCTGCGGGGAGAATTTTAAAGTATATTATGAGGCGGGATATACATTCTATTTACAGCCCCCTCTATTCCTTGTTTAAGATATCTTTTATCTTATCTAAAAATAACTCTGTAGAATATGGTTTAATAAAGTAGGCCTGCACGCCTATCGTCTCAAACGTTTTTTTCATCGCGGCTTTACTGGATTGTATAACAATCGGAATTTTCGAAAATTTTTTCTTTCCTTTGATTTCCTTAAAGAGACGGAATCCGCTCATTCCGCCTTGCAAGACAATGGCTAATATAATCAAATCAAGCCATTTGGTTTTCAGAATATCCAGAGCTTCGTTACCGCTGCGCACACAATCTACCAAATAACCCCTATCTTCTAATCTCGTCTTGAGCATCTCCGACAGGGCAATATCGCCGTCAACAACCAATATCCTCTCTTGTGCCATTTTAAGCCCCCTTTGGTATAATCTTCGGGTATAACTATGGATTATACCTGATTTTATATGCCTTTCCAAAAGAAAGATGATGCAATTTTCCAAAGATTTCAATAGGAACGGACTGCTTTGACTTTGGCCCGCGGATAAAAATAGTAACCAGGTCTTTTGTTATAAATAAAAAGACCCAGCTTTCTTTATAGCAAAATCTCAGTTTGATATTGTGCCAACTTTTAGGAAGACTGGGATTAATCCTGACTCGATCCTCCAATATCATTATTCCCGCAAAGCCCCTGATTGCAATATCGATTGACCCAGCCATAACACCAACATGGATTCCTTCAAACGTTGTACCTCCCTGAGTATCATAGATGTCAGATTCAAGTACTTCCGAGAACCACTGCCAGGATTCTTTCGACTTGCCAAGGAGATTAGCCACATAACAGTGGACGATTTTGCTTAACGTTGAACCATGGGATGTTCTTTCAACATAATAATTGTAATTCTTTTTTAACATACTTTTGTTAAATCTATATCCGAGTCTATGCAATAGATGTTTTATTTCTGACAGAGGAAGAAGGTAGAATATCATCAGGACATCAGCCTGTTTGGCAATCTTGTACTCATTTGGTGATTTTCCTTCGGCTTTCAGGATTCTATCCATTCTCTGGATATTGCCATACTTTGCCTTATAAGCCTCCCAATTCAGTTCTTTTAATTTGAAGTACCCGTCAAACTGGCTAATAATCCCGTGGTCGTTGATGACAATCTTCATCTTACGGGTAATATCTTTCCATCGGTTCATTTCTTTTTGACCCAGCCCCAGTTTATTGACCAGTTGTATTCTGCGATATTTAGGCAAAAAGGAGAGAATCTGCTGGGCTTTAAAAAGCGTCCACACAATCAACAAATTAGTGTAGGCATTGTCTTTAAGTCCGGGTTTTGCGACTCCCGGATATTTTTCATGGAATTCATCCGGCCCCATAAGTCCTTGTGTATGGTATTTTCTGTCCTTGGGGTTATAAATTGACAGGCTTGCACCAAATTGCGCAATCGATAATAATAACTCGGCACCATAGCGAGTGAGAAAATCTAAATCACCGGTTCTCTTCCAGTATTGCCATACGTTGTATGCAATCGCAAATGAAATATGCCTTTGTATACGGCTGTGATCCGGGCCCCATTTGCCTGACATAGGATTAAGGTGAATGGTTTGCGTCTCCTCTATTCCCGTAGAGCCACTTTGCCAGGGAAACATCGCGCCTTTATACCCATTTTTCTCGGCATATTTCCTTGCTTCAGGAAGCCGTCCGTATCTGTATAAAAATAGTGCTTTTGATATTTCTGGAGTATGGAGGTCAAAAAAAGACATTGCAAAAACCTCATCCCAGAAAATATGTCCGCGGTAGGCTTCACCGTGCAATCCTCTTGCCGGAAGCCCGGCATCAATCATAGTATTGTGAATCGAGGCAGTCTGAAGAAGATGGAAAGCATGAAACCTTAATACCTTCTGGGAAAAAGCGTTTCCTTCAACCTGAATGTCAATTTGTTTCCATAAGCTCATCCAGGCGCGCCTGTGGGTTTTGAGTAATACATTAAAACCGCGTGAATTTTTTACGGATTTAATCGCCGTCGTAAGAGGACTACGAATATCTCTGTCTTTTGACGTGTAAATTGAAACAATCTTTTCTATCACACAACGTTCTTTCTTACGAACGAACATTGTAAATTCCTGAGAGATTTCTCTTTTGTCTTTTGTCAGAATTTTGCTTGCCGCTCTTATTTCTTTGCTATCAGTAAGCCCCGCTCCTCTGCGCAGGGACGGGGTAAAGATATATACCTTGGCTGCTTCGGATATCTCGATATTCGTCTGGCTGGTTTTCATTGAGAGATATATCCCATTTTTATTAAAAGTCCCAAGGCAGCCGGGTTTCAGGTGTTTAGAATTTAGCTGCCTATATCGTGCCACACCCGTATTTTGCACTGCTCCATCAAGAGCTGACCTTACGACTATCTCTCCTTCGTAGTTCTCAGGGGTAATCATATATCTAATCGCGGTACAATGAGGGTTTTCCATATGGACGATTCTTTGTGTTTCAATTGTGGTCCTTTGACCACTGCGGTTCTGGAAACGAATCTTCCTCAGGAGAACGCCCCTTCGCAGATCAAGTTCCTGATGATAAAAAAGGATTTTGTTTGCTGTGGGGACAACCCATTCGCCTTTTCCGATTCTAAAGGTTAAAGGCAGCCAATTAGGACAGTTTACAAAGTCTTCGTTTAATATTGTCCGGCCGGCGATATGAGTTGCTAATTTATTGTAGACTCCGGCGATATATGTGCCCGGATAGTGAATTCTTGAAGCAGCAGATTCAGTTACAGCCCCCCTTGTTCCAAAATAACCATTGCCGAGAGTGCAGAGAGCCTCTCTTAGGTTTTCCTGTGCTGGCTTAAACCGGCTATAGGTTATTTTCCAGGAGGACACGCTATTTTTCTTTTTTGTCTTTTTCGGAAAATGCGGCAATCTTCTCAAGTAATCTTTTTACCTCAGCGGTTGAAAATAGCTGAAAATCAGCCGCTGATTCCTTTGGTTCTTCCGAAACCAATATACCTGTGCCTCGGCTGCGAATTGTCCTGAAGGCATATTCATCGGTCGTGTCATCGCCTAGATATACCACAGATGCTTGCGACCATGAAATTTTCAAAGCTTCCATTATCCATTTTATCGCCTTGCCCTTATCCCAATCAATATCCGGCAGAATTTCAAAAACCTTCTTCCCGCTCATCAAACACAGCTTGCTCTGGCTTCGAATAATATTCTCGAGCGCTTCTTTAATCTCTGGCAGGTATTTTTCCCCAGCCAGCCGATAGTGCACAGCCACGCTGAATTTCTTCTCCTCAATCAATACACCTCGTATGCTACCAAGCTCTTTTGATAATTGCTTGGTTATCGACGAAATCGCAGATATAGCTTCCTTAGCTTCAGGTTGGACTAATGAAAATCCTGGTCCAGAAATGTCAAACCCATGACTTCCGGCATAAAAAAGTCCCTCGATGCCAACAAGTCTTTCCACCTCTGTTCTCATTCTTCCGCTGACAATAGCTACTGTATGCTTTTCTGAAAGTTGCTTTACAGCATCTCTCATATCCTCTGGCATAACAGCAAGTTCAGGACGCTCTACAATCGGGGTTAACGTACCGTCATAATCAAAAAAAAGTACCAGTCTTTTTCCACTGAGAATGGCTGGCTCAACCTCATTCCATAATTTAAATAAGGGCTTCGGCTTTTTATGAAACCAGTTTTCGAGCCAATCAATGGTTATTTCGGACAGGTCGCCAATTGCAATATCTGCGCCATTTTTGATAAGCTCAGATTCGTTATCCTTTCTTGCTATCCCAAGCACCAGTCCAAAGCCGCCGTTTCTACCTGCCTGGACGCCGGAAATAGCATCTTCAACAACAATTGACTTAGCCGGGGTTGTTCCCAGACTACGAGCAGCTGTAACAAAGATATCACCTTGCGGTTTTCCTTTAAGTCCAAGCTTATCTGATACCTCGCCATCAACCCTTACTGTAAACAAGTCTTCGATACCCGCGGATTCAAGTATAAGCTTACAGTTTTTCGAAGATGTCGCAACTCCGATTTTAACTCCTGCCTTCTTGAGGTTTTCTATAAACCGTATGGTCGAATGGTAAATCTTAATCTCTTGCTTTTTGAGAGCCTGGCGAAGCACCAAATTTTTTTTATTTCCAATACCGCAGACAGTCTCTTTATGAGGAGGATCTGATGGCTCCCCGAATGGAACCTTAATTCCTCGTGACTCAAGAAAGCTCTCAACGCCATCATATCTTGGTTTACCATCAACATACGGAAGATAATCGGCATCATGCATAAATTCACGAAATGGCTCACCATCCCTTTTTTCTCGCAGTCGCAAATATTGATCAAAGACTAACTTCCAAGCCCCGGCATGGATGAGAGCGGTCTTTGTAACAACACCATCAAGGTCAAAAATAACAGCATCAAAAGAGTACTGACTCACAATTTTCTCCTGCGCTCTATCAGATAATCTCTCAGAGAAACAACGGCAATCGTTGCTTCCCCGCAAGCAACATCTATCTGACGAACATTTTTTGAACGTACATCACCTACTGCATATATACGAGGTACTGAAGTCTGCATCTTCTCGTTAGTTTTAATATAACCCAGATTATCCAATTCAACAATACCTTCTAAGAATTTGGTATTGGGCAAGAATCCTATGTACATAAATACCCCGCAGACTTCAATTTTCTTCTCCTCATTAGTTTTAAGGTCTTTCATCGTAATAGAATCAACATAGTCCCTGCCATTTATAGAAAGAGGTATATGGCTTAACAAAAGATTTATTTTCTTATTCTTTTGCAATCTCTCCTGGAATATCCTTGCTGCGCGTAATTCATCACGGCGATGTATTAGGGTTACTTTTTGGGCAAATTTTGTTAAAAATAGCGCCTCTTCTGCGGCAGCATCTCCTCCGCCCACCACTAAAACATCTTTGTCTTTGTAGAGGGGGCCATCGCAGGTTGCACAATAAGATACGCCTTTCCCCCGCAATCTTTCTTCACCAGGAATACCTAACTTTTTAGGAATACTTCCAGAGGCGATTATTACTGCTAAGGCGCAGTATGTTTCTTTGTCTGTCTCTATCTTTATTTTTCCCTCAAGAGGCTCCACTTTCTTAATTTCTTTAAATTCGACAACCTGCGTCCCAAACCCTTGTGCCTGCTCCTTAAATCTAACCATCAACTCTCTTCCATTTATACCTTCGGGAAAGCCAGGGTAATTTTCTATCAAATCAGTATCTGCGGCTAAACCTCCGCAGATAGTTTTTTCTAACAAAAGGGTATCGAACATCTCTCTTGCGCTATAGATACCAGCAGTTAAACCCGCAGGTCCCCCGCCGATAATAATGATATCGTGCGTCGTCTCATTCATTTTAAAATCGCTCATCTATTTTCTTTTGTTGAACCCCGCCCTTTCTGCTCCAAAGTGTCTCTCCGTAAGTAGAAAGGGCGAGGTAAAGCGTAACATTCCTTTGTGATGCAAGCGCTCTAATTCTTCTGCTAAAGAGCGGGCAAGGTTAAATGTTTTTCTTTTGGGAAAGCCTGAAAAAACATTAACATCTATGACATGAACATCTTTACAATTTCGGTCTGGAATGATATCTATCCCGGCAAGATTAATTCCTAACGTCTTTGATATTTCTGTCGCTACTGTTTTTGCCTTCAGGATCAGGTGTTGCGGTAAGATTTTTAAAACCTCGGGAGCGCCCCAACCGCCTTGAGAAATATTTGTGGTGACTTTATCAAGCGCATTCTCCCGGGGATAGATATAGATAACTTTATTAAAAAAAGTATATATTCTAAAATCCGCCTTATCACCATTTAAAATCAACTGATCTACGGCTTCTTCAATTAAGATGTCCTTTTTAAGCAATTGCCTCAGAAAACTGAGGTTGCCTGTAATATCCCTGAATTTCCATCCATGATCAGATCTGCGGCTTACAATCTTATTATTTCTAAAAATGAAATTTGTCTGCCAATTTGTCCTACTTAAGAATGTAATGCCTTTGCCCATCGAGCCATATCGCGGTTTAAGAAAAAGTTGATGAGTATTGGTTAATTTATCTTGGATCTCTTTTATGCCGGACATCTTATATAGTCTGGGTTGAGGAAAATGAGATTTAGCGAGTCTTTCGACAATGTTCATCTTATCTCTATATACTCCGCATAAATCCGGTTTGTTAATAAAGAGTATTTCTTTATCGGCAAGATGTTTTTTGACTTTTTTTTCTACCAAATTCCAAAAGCGGACAAATTTCCTGTGAAAAGTACGGTTGCCGTATATGCCTCTATAATTTTTGTACTCAATATATTTATCCCAATAAGAAAACGGGAAAAATAAAAATATAATAATTTTTTCTGTCTTTATTTGTGGGATCTTTCCATTCAAAAATTTCTTATAATCAATGGTGGCGTAGTCAAAACCATATTTTATAAATGAGGCCTTTTCGCGATCAAATTTTTGATATGAATCATAATCGCTCTTGTCTCCAATAGTAAGAATTGTAATATTTTTCTTATTCATCAGGGGCATATATTTTTAAATAATTAAAGTTTTTGGTTAGCCTGCTATTTTGTGTAATAACAGCTTGACGGATTTCCCTGGGTAGTCCGACGGCGCGGGTAATATTTTTTGTGCCGTAAGAGGCAACCTGATAGACGTAATCCCGGATAAGACGGCTAAATTCCGTAGAGGCATCTTTGGGCAGTTCTGCGGGGAGGTTATCCACGGCCGATATGGTAATGCCTCCTGATTTATATCCGTTGAGGAACTTTTTCTTTTTGGGATCGTAGGTAAATGTAGAATTATCAGGCGAGGTTGCCTTATAAGTCAATTCAATGGCACCATTTACATCGCAGGATATATCTCCGATAAAGTTCAAGCGAAAGGGTTTCCTTCTTGCTAATTTATGGACCATCTCTTTGGTGACCAAACGCGGATATCGAGCATCCCAATAACCGGCGTGGATAAGCATGTTAAGATGGGGAAGGTAAAGATCTAAATTGGATTCAAACCTTTTTGGGGTTTTGAGATAGTCTTCAAAATAAAAAGTCTTGCCATCTTTGGAACGGAATTTTTCTTCCCGCAGAAAAACAATCTTATACAGTTTACGATGCACCCCTCTTTGATGCCGGAGGAATTGCAGCATATTCCTTGGATGAATCTCCACAGGATTTAATAACTTAAGAATTTCCTGCACGCCCCTGGAGACATTTCCATGGCCGGTGATGCCAATAACAAAAGGAGACAGTCTCTTTTCAAATCCCTGACGTTGGATTCGCTGATTAACCTTTGCCATAGCCAGTTTTACTTCTTTCAAAGAGCGATATTTATAAGCAGGCTGAAGTGTTGAGAGGGGATTTTTAATCCCTTTCCATTTCAATTTTTTGCCCAGACAATGCAAGCTATCAACTATGCCGCAGATTCCGGCAAACCTCCCGAAATAAACAAGACGTTTGCCTCGCCAATCAACGATTTTCTCATAATCAATTAATGTAATCTTTTTTTTCAAACAGGCTTTAAGCAGCGGCACATTCTTAGCCTGCCCTTTGCTGCTATGCGAGAACACCATATATATTTTGTCCTCATATAAATCATCTACGGCCGGCCCTTTGACGCCTAATAAGAGAGCAGCCTTATGAAATTTATTTAAAACCTGAGCTCCATTTTTTTTATATTCTTGAGCAGTAAAAATTCTTTGGGGACTGTACTCAACCTCCACAGATATACCGCGCTTAATCAGCCAGTTTACATCAGAAGGCACTAATGGCGTGCGTCGCTCCCAGGCCTTGGTTTCTTTTAATATACCGATAACCAGATTTTTTCTCATATCTAAATTATTATACCAATTTATTCTTTATTTTCCTAATAGCATCTTAAGCGCCACACCAATCAAAAATAGGCCGAATATTTTCTTAAGCACTGGCTCAGGCACAGGGCTAACCAGATAAGCGCCAAGCAGGCCACCAATAAAAAAACCTAAACAGACAAAAACAGCAATCGGAATATTAACATTGCCATCATAATAATATTTAAGCGCTGCTAATAAGCCGATCGGCAGAACCATCAGGGCTAAGGTTGTGCCCTGGGCTTGATGCTGAGTTAAGCCAAAGATATATACGAAAGCAGGTATCATTATTACACCGCCGCCAATACCCAAAAAGCCGCTACAGGTACCTGCTAATAAACCAAGTGCAATATAAAGAAGTATGTTCATTTTGCTCCTCCCTATTTTTCCGGCTAATTTAATATGGGTGGTCCCGCCTTAGTGTTTTTGGCTATCTGTGACCGGTTACTAAAAAATGGGGTGTGTCCCTATTTAATTTGGCGGGGTTGATGGTTATTTGCTTCTATTATATCACTTAATTTTACGTGCGCAAAATTATCTTTGGTATAGAAATATCCACAACAATTAATTTACCTATATATGATGGACCGTCATCTTTAATAAATCCTGTTTTGGGAAGAGCAAAGGTAACTGTCTTTGTTGCTTTCACGCAAGCACCCAGCGTCTTTCCTTTTGTCGCATCCAAGCCAGAAGGCACATCTAAAGCTATGATTGGCTTCTTTGATTGATTCATTAAATTAATAATGCCTTTGTAGGGTTCTTTAATTTCTCCGCGCAGACCGATTCCAAATATTGCATCAATGAGAAGCCCTGCCTTGTGCAACTTGTCTTTAAACAAAGGAAGGGCTCTTTTGCCTTTTAAAACCTTAACTGCCTGCCTCATTCTTTCTAAAATCTCATAATTTATCTTTGCCTCTCCTTTTAGTTCTGCGGGGTCTGCCAATAAAAAGATATCCACATCGACTGCGTTATTCAATAGATGCCTTGCGCAAACAAAACCATCGCCACCATTATTGCCCTTGCCGCAAACACAGACTACTTTCTTTATTTTCTTTTTATCTAACATATCGATTACAACACCGGCAGCAGCACGGCCTGCATTTTCCATTAATATAATCGCAGGAATGCCAAACTTCTCCTGCGCAGATTTATCTATCCTTTGCATCTGTTTAGAAGTGACGTATTTCATTATAGTAGTAGGTAAAAGGGGACGGTTCTCAGTAACAAGAACCGTCCCCTTTTACCTTTTTAAATCTCAGTCGCCGTAAACCGTAGTTGTGTATTGTCCGTAAATACCTAAGATGTTGTTTACCTCATAATCAACATATTTGATCTCTGTGATACCGCCGTCTCTTGCCGCTGCATCTATGCTTGCATCACCTGTGGCGACAATCCCCAATATGGAAGTCGCGGTAGCTGTACCAACCTTAGAATAAGAGACATCACCTGTTGCCGCAACCGGAGCTTTTACGTTAGTATATAACTGCCCATACGGTAGAAAAGTTGCGCATCCGCTCAATAACAGAACAGCTACTAAAATAATCACCAAGGACAATCCATTTTTTCTCATCCGTTTTCACCTCCTTTCAATCAATATTTTCTTTTAACAAAAAGTCATCTGCATGTACCATTTGAATTTGATTATAACATATTTTTTAAATTCTAAAAGGAAATTTGCGCTAATTTCCAAACGGCAAAATCTTTCTTATTGCATCTGTAGCTGTATTGATTAGCTCCTTAGCGGTATCTACGCCTGTCTGTGTTGCCTTCTTCTTTAGTGTTTCAGTAATTTCTTCCTTTAGAGAGCCTAAATCAAGATTGGCAAGACTAGGAAGAGTAGTATTTATAAGTGCCTTAACTACAATTAATCTTGCGAGAGCATAGAGGTCAGTTATATTTTCAAAACGTTGATCAATATTTACATTAAAAACCTTCACTTTTGGCGGGGTTCCTTCTGAGTAATCTTTGTATATCACCCTGCCTATCTTTAGCTCCAACACATCTATTTGGGGCTGAGGCATTTCTGTCTTTTCCATATCTGAAGGAGCGACTTCTTTCTTTTCTTCCTTAATCACCTGCAATGAATTGAGGTTGAGTTCGCCATTTAGATTCTTTATAACAACAAGTTCTTTTAAATTCAACCTCAGGGTCTCCAGGTGCAGTCTTTTCTTAATCAATGCGCCCAAGTCATAATCCACATAAATCTCGGGTATATCTGCCATTAATTTATCGACAAACCCAGATGGATTAAATAGCCTCAAGCCCTTTATACCAATTGAGGTTTTAAATATGCCCACATCCATACTCTCAATACTCAAATTAAGCCCAGTGATTGCCTTCACCCCGGTTGAAACAACTGTTCTCGCAATCATATCTTTGGTAAAGATGGAGGCAGCTACTACAATTACTAAAATTGCAATTATGACAAGTATCTTTTTCATTTTTATATATTTTCTGCGCCTGGGTGGATTCGAACCACTGCTGATCCCGACAATTTTATCATGCCCCAGGGCGGATTCGAACCTCCGACACCAGGTTTAGGAAACCTGTGCTCTATCCAACTGAGCTACTGGGGCATTGAAAGAGGTGTAAATTTTAGGAAAGTGGCGTTTGTGCTCTGTGGCTTTAATACGAGATTTTATCCTCGCCACCAATACTTTTGGCTGTTTTTGTTTCTTGTTTTTTTCTAATCTCTCAAGGATATCGTCTAATTGATTGTAGTTAAGCCCCATTTCTTTTTCATCAGTTTGGCCTGGCCAAAGGTCAGCAGAAGGAGGTTTTTTGATAATCCTCTCTGAAATACCTAAATCTCTTGCGAGTTCCCTCACCTCTGTTTTTAATAAATTGCCCAGCGGTAAAATATCCGAGGCTGCGTCTCCATATTTGGTGAAATAACCCACAGTAATCTCTGATTTATTTGATGTGCCGCAGACAAGATAATTTAATTTATTGGCAAAATAATAAAGCACAAGCATTCTTAAGCGCACAAGAAGATTGGTGCACGCAAGGCGGCCTGCCTTTGGTAAAATTCCAAGAGAATACTTATAAAGCGGGGCTAAATTTATCGTCCTTGACTTTAATCTAAAGGTTTTTACGAGAGAATAAGCATCAGCTAAAGCAGTCTTTGTGCTTTTACTGGGAAGAATAAGGCATAAAACCCTGGTTCGGCCCAAGGCTTTAGCGCATAATACAGCAGTTACTGCTGAATCCAGACCACCACTTAGACCTAAAACAACACCCTTTTTCCCTCTTCTTTTTGATTCTTTTTTAATCCAGGTAGTAATTTTTTTTGTATTCATTCTATTTATACTTCACCCTGATCAGGCAAAGTCCGCAACCTGGCGCAGTTGGACCAGCAAGCCTACGGTCTTGCGCCCCAAGAATCTCTTTAAAGAACTTTAAGCTAAACCTCTTTCTGCCTAATTCAATCAGACTACCTGCAATATTGCGCACCATCTTATAAAGAAAACCATCTGCTTCAATATCAATATATATAAAATTCTTCTCTTTGTAAACCTTTATATTCTTAATTGTTCTTTGCATATTAGGTGCTCTTCCGTTACTAGCGGCAAAAGAACTAAAATTATGCCTTCCTTTTAAATAACGTGCTCCTGCACGCATTAAATTTATATCTAATTTATGGGGATAAAAATAAACAGAATGACGCTCGAAAACAGGACGTGTTTTTTGGTTTAAAATTGTATACCGATAAATCTTGGCCTTTGCGTCAAAGCGAGAGTGGAAATCAAAAGGCACTTCTTCGATTCCAGTAATTACAATATCCCGGGCAAGAGAGCTATTTAGTGCTCTTTGAAGATTGACCAAAGAGAGTCTTGAGTTGGTTTTAAAATTGGCGACTTGAGCCCTAGCATGAACACCGCTATCTGTTCTTCCTGAGCCAATCAGTTTTATTCTTTCCTGTAAAATTTGCTTTAATGAATTCTGGATTGTTTCCTGAAGAGTTTTTTTTCTAGACTGCGAACTATTCTGAATCTGCCATCCTTGATAATTTGTTCCTTCGTATTGAACAATGAGTTTAATGTTGCGCAGCATAGAGTCCTGCGATCTGAATGGCGTTGAGAGCAGCGCCTTTAATTAGATTATCACAAACAACCCAAAGCCAAAGGCCGCATTTCAGAAAGGGGTCAGAGCGGATTCTTCCCACAAAGACTTCGTCTTTGCCTTCGCATTTTATAGGCATTGGGTATAAATTATTCTCTGGCTGATCAATTACTTTTATGCCTTTTGCTCTGGAAAGAATTTGTTTTGCCTTCTGGGGAGAAATTTGCTTTTTTGTCTCAATGTAGATGGCTTGAGAATGGCCAGTTCCTACAGGAACGCGCGCGCAGGTAGCAGTAATTTTAATATTTTTGTCATGCATAATTTTGTGTGTTTCATAGACCATTTTCCATTCTTCGCTTGTATAGGCATATTTCTGAAAATCACCAATATGGGGAAAGACATTAAAGCCTATCTGCTGGGGCAATACTTTGGTTGCTTTAGCCGTGGGTTGGCGTTTGTAGCCGGTGGCAAGAACTTCCTCAGTCTCTTGCCAGAGTTGCTTGAGGGCGCCTCTTCCTGCGCCCGAAGCTGCTTGAAAGGAGGTAACAATTATACGCTTAATTCCAGCAGTTTTATATATTGGCCATAGCGCAACAACCATCTGGATTGTGGAGCAGTTGGGATTGGCAATCAGGCCTTTGTGTTTTTTGATATCTTCTGGGTTTACCTCTGGTACAATCAAAGGGATATCTGGTTTGAGCCGAAAATCTGCGCCATTGTCAATGACGACTGCTCCGCGTTTTATTGCCTCTGGTGCATAAATTACTGCTGCACCCTTTTCTCCTTCGGTTCCTGCAAATAAGGCAATATCTATTCCATCAAAACCTTTTGGAGAAATTGCCTTCACGTTGTAAGTCTGGCGATCAACCTTGAGCTTTCGTGTTGTGCGCGCAAATACGCGCAATTGGTTTATCGCAAGATTACTTTTCTTCTTAAGACAGCGTAAAAGTTCAAGGCCCACTGCACCAACGCCGACTACAGCAATATTATATCTTTTCATAGATTATCGACTACTAAATCTCCAACCTCGGATGTGGAATAGCCCATTTTACCAGCAGCAAGACTCTTTAATCTTTCTTTAACAACCTTAATCACTGCCTCTTCTATTGTCTTTGCTGCTTGTGTTTCGCCTAAATTCTCAAGCATCATTGCCAGGGCGCAAATTGCCGCTAAGGGATTGATAACATTTTTGCCTGTATATTTTGGCGCTGAACCGCCAATTGGTTCAAACATCGAAATTCCCTCTGGGTTAATATTTCCACCGGCGGCAATACCCATACCGCCTTGAATCATCGCTCCTAAATCAGTAATAATATCGCCAAACATATTGTCAGTAACAATCACATCAAACCATTCCGGATGTCGCACAAACCACATACAGGTTGCATCGACATGGGCATAATCGGTTTGGATGTCAGGATATTCTTTGGCAACATCTTCGAAGGTGCGCCTCCACAAATCCCAGGCATAGGTTAAAACATTGGTTTTGCCGCAAAGAGTAAGATTTTTCTTTTTGTTGCGCTTGCGCGTATATTCAAAAGCATAACGGATACAGCGCTCTATACCTTTGCGCGTATTATAGGAAACCTGAATTGCTACCTCAGATGGTGTCTCTTTGTTTTGGAATTCACCCATTCCCTTATATAAACCCTCGGTATTTTCGCGCACAACGACAAAATCAATATCTTCCGGAGCTTTATCCCTCAAAGGACAAAATCTCTGATCATATAGCTTAACTGGCCGAAGGTTTATATATTGGTCAAAGGCAAAGCGGAGCTTCAATAATATGCCCTGCTCAAGTATTCCCGGCTTTACAGAAGGTGCGCCGATAGCGCCTAAATAGATTGTATCGAATCGACGAAGAGCTTCTAAATCCTCAGTAGTTAAGGTTTGGCCTGTTTGAAGATAATGTTGTGCGCCGAAATCAAAGATTTCGGTCTGATATTGAAAATTAAATTTGGAAGCAGCAGCAGCCAAAACCTTAAGGCCTTCCTGAATTACCTCAGGACCAGTTCCATCACCCGCAATAACAGCAATCTTATGTATCTTTTCGGACATAGTTAATTAGCCCTTTGGCTTTGATGATTTTCTGAAGAAATTCAGGAAAGGGCTGCGTTTGATAAGTCTGATTTCTCGTTATGTTTTTTATTATACCAGTTGATAAATCGATTTCAAGCTTGTCGAAGTTTTTGATTTTATCGGTGTTCTTTAATTCTAAGAATGGGAGGCCGAGATTCACAGCATTGCGAAAGAAGATTGCGGCAAAGCTTTCAGCAATAACGGCTTTTATTCCACATCCTTTTATGGCCAAAGGAGCATGTTCGCGTGATGAGCCGCAGCCAAAGTTTTTGCCTGCAACAATAATATCGCCAGCCTTAATTGAGGCAGCAAAATTAGGCCTCACTGTCTCCAGGCAGTGCCGGCCTAATTCTTGCACATCTGTGCTCACAAGATATTTTGCCGCAATTATATCATCAGTGTTTATACTATTACCGAATTTATGAGCTTTGCCTTTAATCACCATTATTTGACAACAAGCGGGCTCTGTACCGTATGGTACAGGGCGGGTCCTGTCTTCGGCGGAGCCCAAAATTGTCCTCGCTCAAGAGGAAGCCTCTATAGGGCATAATTTAAATTGCAGAAATTGCAGACGTTTTACGTAATGCCTTACTACAGAACGAGTTATAAAACAAATACTGATTGTAGACAAAACTGTATTTGTTGCGTAACGCTATATACTATAAGTAGTTTTGTAAAGCGTCTGCTGCTATTTTGGAAGTCCGACTTCCAAAATTTCCAAAAACAAAACATTCTACTCAAGAGCTCCGACAACCTCTTTTTCTAATCTCTTTATCCTTTGTTCAAGGTGATAGTTCTTCTCTTGCTGTGCCTTTGCTATTGCAAGGAGAAAGCCAACAGTGTCTGGTATATCAATCTCCTTTCCTGAGGAGCTCAGAAGCTCTTGAGGAGCATCTTCAGCAAGAAGTCCGATATGGGAGAGGGTGTCCTTATCCTTGTCTTTGTAGCGGAAGTGGTAGAGATTGAGGTTCTTTGCTGTATTTAAAGCATCCTTGTAGTCAGAGGGAGAAAAGGCTCTGATCTCCTTCTTGCAGTCCTTGGAAGAACAGATAACCCAGCCATAGCAGCGGATAGTGCCGTTGACGTCTAATCTGTAGGCAGGGTTAGTAAAAGCAATACCGACATAGCCATTTGAATTGAGGATGGTCATCCTGGTGGTTCTCGAAGTTTGCAATTGTAAATTCTCATTATGGCTACCAATCATTCCTCCATCCACATCAAGGTTTGTGTTCATGTAAAACCTGGTTGCGTTAGTAAGTATATGTGCCCAGGAAGAATGAGGATAAAGGTCCATGTAATAACTACCTGCTTGAGCTCTAATAGTTGTTCCGTATCCACTTCTATATACATGTAATGGATAGCTCGGACTTGTCGCAATACCGACATAGCCATTTGAGTTCGAAATGGTCATTCTGGTTGAGCCATATGGAGCTTGGAGATAAAGTGGTTCGTTATAACTTGCAATTTCTCCTGAGTCTACAGTTATGCCCTTATCGAAGTAAGAGCGAGGTCTATCTGTAACAAAATAGTTCCAACTAGTATTTGCAGGGCCAAATATTAAATAACCACCCGCACTTCTAACACGTGCCGGATAAGTACTTGCAGGGGTATAAACATCTAGCTTATATGCTGGCCCTGTCGTCCCGATGCCTACGCTCCCTCCATCTGTTGCCAGATTAGTGTTATTATGCGTTGTCAGTTGATTGTAATCACCATAGGGTGAGGGGTAATAGGTAGTAATCGTGAGGCTGTCAGATTGACTTTGGGCAGAGCCAGAGAGAAACAAACAAAAGATAAAGATAAATACAACAGCTAATTTTAATGACTTGTGCATCACATACCTCCTTATTTAAATGTGTCCTTGATTTCCAAGCGTAAAGTGTAAAGCGAAAGGCGCAAGACTAAAGTGTAAAGTTTAGAGTTTTTTAAAAAAGTTTTAAGTTTTGCGTTTCAACTTTGCGTTTTTCGCTTCGAGTTTTACGCATCTTCACGGATGCGTTATTTTGCCTTTTATGGCTGAAGCAGCAGCAACAGCAGGACTACAAAGATAAACAAAGGATTTGGGATGACCCATCCTGCCGATAAAATTTCTATTGGTCGTAGAAAGACAAACCTCTCCTTCTGCTAAAACCCCGCTATGACCGCCCAAGCACGGGCCACAGGTCGGCGTAGAAAACACTCCTCCTGCCTTAACAAATATCTCAATCAGCCCTTCTTTCAATGCCTCGAGATATATCTTTTGTGTTGCCGGTATAACAATCAGTCGTGTAGTTGAATGTATGTTTTTACCTTTTAAAATCTTAGCCGCAATTCTTAAATCAGAAATCCGGCCATTTGTGCAGGAACCAATTACCACCTGGTCTAATTTTATATTTTTTAATTTAGATGCGGGTTTGATATTGCTGGGAAGATGCGGACAAGCAACAAGCGGCTCCAAATCCGAAACATCCCATTCGTATACCTTTTCATAATAGGCATCTTCATCGGATTTTAAATTTTTTTTCGCCTTGGCGGGAGATTTTTGACTTCGTCGGACATAATCCCACGTAATTTCATCTGGTTCAATTATTCCCAGACGCGCTCCTGCTTCAATTGCCATATTTGCCATTGTGAATCGCTCATCCATCGAAAGCCTCTTTATGACCGGGCCAGAAAACTCCATCACTTTGTATAATGCGCCGTCAACGCCGATTTTACCAATCGTAAAAAGAATCAGGTCTTTACCACTTACCCACTTTCTTAATCTACCTTTATAAATAAACTTAATCACGCCAGGCACTTTAAACCAGCATTTACCATCGATAAATGCGCGCGCCAAATCTGTTGAGCCAACACCGGTTGAATAACAACCCAAGGCACCGTATGTGCAGGTATGTGAGTCAGCACCGATGACTAAATCACCGGGATGAACTAATCCCTTTTCCGGCAATAATGCATGTTCAATACCCATACGCCCAACTTCAAAATAATTCTTAATGCGCTGCTCAGCCGCGAAATCCGCTAAAATCTTTGCCTGGTTTGCGCTTCTTAAATCTTTCGCCGGTAGAAAATGGTCAGGAACAAGGACAATTTTTTGAGGATTAAACACGTGTTTGCGTCCTGTTTTTTTAAACTCTTTGATGGCTAAGGGTGCGGTTATATCATTGCCCAGACAAAGATCAAGCCTTGTCTCAATAAAATCTCCTTGCTTGAGAGCCTTCTTATTCGTATGCGCTAATAATATTTTCTCGGCAATTGTGTAGGGCATTTTACGATGAGGCAGGCGTTGTGACCGCCAAAACCCAGAGAGTTAGACATCACTGTCTTTATTGCGATATGACGTGCGCTGTTCGGCACATAATCTAAATCGCATTCTGGGTCAGGAAATTCATAATTTATGGTGGGTGGGACAAGACCATCTTTTATGGACAAGCAGCTGACAATAAATTCAACAGCTCCGGCTGCGCCCAGAAGATGACCGGTCATTGATTTTGTGGAGCTAACCATTACTTTTTTTGCCTGTTCGCCAAAAACCTTTTTTATGGCAAGGGTTTCAATCTTATCATTAAGTTTTGTTGATGTTCCATGAGCATTAATATAATCTATCTCTTGAGGATTTATCTGTGCATCCTTTAAGGCTGCCTGCATTGCCTGCGCTGCCCCTTCGCCCTCAGGATCGGGTGCAGTACTATGATAGGCGTCAGCCGACATACCAAAACCTTTAATCTCGGCAATAATTGGAGCGCCCCTTTTACGAGCATGCTCTAATTCTTCTAAAACCACAATCCCGCAGCCCTCAGCCATAACAAAACCGTCTCTTTGTCCATCAAAAGGCCGTGATGCCTTTTTGGGGTCGTTATTTCGACACGATAAAGCC
>JADHWR010000021.1 GCA_016783355.1 Candidatus Omnitrophota bacterium
TGGTTTGTGTTGCCCTCGATGGAGAGAATGCATGGGAATATTATAAGAATGATGGAAGGGATTTTTTGAAATTACTCTATCAGAGATTATCACAAACACCCAATTTAGAGACGACCACAGTTTCAGGATACCTAAAAAGATATCCAGCGGGCGAGGATATCAAGTATCTTAAACCTGGCTCCTGGGTATATGGAAATCTAAATAAATGGATTGGCTCGCCGCTTAAAAATAAGGCCTGGGAGGAGCTTATTGAAGCAAGGAAGGAATTGGAGCATGTGGAAGATAATATTAGTGAGGATAAGTTAAGGATGGCTTGGAAACAGATCTATATCTTAGAGGGGAGCGATTGGTTCTGGTGGTATGATGATACAGAAGAGGATACATTTGACAAGCTCTTTCATATGCACCTATCGAATTTTTATAAAATAATCGAGAAATGAAAATTAGAAAATTCAAAATTCCCTTGTATTTTTAATCCATTTATGCATTTACAGAACACACCTCTAAATGCAAATCGATGAAATTAGCCGCTGTTTTTGTTACTCTCTCTCTGATTAACCCTGCCTTAAGTTACGCAGAATATGAAGATAGTCTTACGATCACCACGTATTACCCTCACCCTATGGCGACTACAACGAACTAACCACTCATAGCAACACTAATTTAGCAACAGATAGCGGCAACGTCGGCATCGGAACAACGAGCCCTCCCCCGTCTACAATGTTGATCGAGGGTTGGCCTGTGTGTGCTGTGAGGAGTAATTCTGGTATTTGGGAGGTGAGGCAGAAAATGAATAACCTTGACGCATATTATTGATTATGGTAAACTTCAACTATGGGCAGATATTATAAACTTCTGGAACGTATTTTGCATGGTAGATCTGATGCAAATATTCCTTTTGCACAGATGCGTCAATTGCTGAAGAAGTTGGGGTTTGAAGAGCGAATTCGTGGCAGCCATCATATTTTTACTAAAGAAGAGATTGAGGAGATTCTGAATTTACAGTCCAGGGGTTCGAAGGCTAAACCGTATCAAGTTAAACAGGTTCGTCACGTAATTCTAAAATATAAACTCGGAGGGCAAAATGGTTCGCTATGAAGTAATTATTTATTGGAGCGCTGAGGACAAAGCATTTATCGCGGAAGTCCCGGAACTGCCTGGTTGTATGGCAGATGGAGCAACATATCAGGAAGCCCTGGTTAATGTGAAAGTAGTGATTAAAGAATGGATTGAGACTGCTAAGGAATTAGGGCGTTCGATTCCTGAACCAAAAGGGCGTTTGGTATTTGCATAAGTACATTAATTATTTATTTAAAGGTATGATATGCCGGGGTTCGTAGATTGGACCCGCGGCTGTGAGGGTGCTTTTAAAAAGTACTAATGATTGGACAAGGAATTTTTCCTCAGAAGCAGCAATCAAATTTAATTTCTCTATCAGCCCCTGCCGGTTTTTTGGAGAGCGTAGGCGGCCCAAAGTAATATGAGACTGAAAGGGCCGACTTTCTTTCGCAAAACCCAATTTTAGAAGTTGCTTTTCTAACTCCTCAAAGATTTTTACCAGAGGGAGATGGTTTTCTGCCTCAACCCAAATGACACGTGGATATTGTTTTCTGGGAAAGGCGCCTACTCTGGTTAAGGTGAGTTCAAAAGAGGGGGTATTTCGCGTTATCTCTTTTAGGAGATCTGATATCTGCTGCGCCTTTTTTTCGTCAATTTCCCCTAAGAATTTTAGAGTGAGGTGCAGATTACCTGGTTTGACCCACTTTACATCTGCATCTGCTTGTTTTAATTCCTCCTCGATTTTTGCCAGTTCCTTTTGTATATGGCTGGGTAGTTCTATTGCAATAAATGCCCTCATCGTATAATGTACTGCATCCCTTTTGTCAAGTTAAACTTTTGTAATAAAGCAAGCGGGTCCTGTCTCGGCAGAGCCCAAAATTGTCCTCGCTCAAGGGGAAGCCTCTAGAGGGCGTAATTCGCTGCGGGCTATTTTGGGCAGCCCACTGCCTCGCCACCCGCTTCGATACACTCTTTTTCAAAAGAAGGTTTTTAAGTATTGATAGTGCTTTTAGAGCAGCTTTTCTTTTTACTTCCAGGCGAGGCCCGGAGAAACAAAATCCTTCTGTTAAGCCAGCCTTTTGGCCGGCTATAGAAATATATACAGTACCGATTGGTGGTTCGACTTCGTCCCTCGACTCCGCTCGGGATAAACTCCGTCGAAGGATTGACTTTTTCTTTGTTGCTCCTCTGGGTCCGGCAATTCCAGTAATACCCATTCCATAATCAGCGTGCGCAATCCGGCGAATGTTTCTTGCCATAAGAGAAGCTGTCTGTTTTGATACTGCCCCATATTTATTAATAATCTGAGGGGAAACCTTAAGGAAAGAGGTTTTTGCCTTGTTGCTATAAGCAATCAGGCCTAAAAGAAAATATTGCGAGCTGCCGGGGATATTGGTTAAGAGGTTAGATAAAAGTCCCCCCGTGCAAGATTCTGCAACAGCCAGCGTCTTTTTTTGCTTGAGCAATAGTTGATTTACAACCAGTGCGAGTCCGATCATTTCTGTTATTATACATACTTGCAATTTTCTTGACAAGGCCTATTTTTGATTTTATACTGAATGGTATGTTTAATACAATTCCACAGATCCTGGAGGACTTAAAAGCAGGCAAAATGGTAGTTGTTGTTGATGACTGCGAGCGCGAAAACGAAGGGGATTTAGTTTTGCCTGCCCAGAATGCAACGCCCCCGAATATAAATTTTATGGCAAAGTTTGGCCGGGGGCTGATCTGTATTGCAATGGAGGAAGAGCGCCTTACGCAATTAAATCTCTTTTCTTTGGCAGAGACAATTAAAACAACTCAAAAAAAAGACCCTTTTTCTACGGCCTGGATGATTTCTGTTGATGCGGCGAGGGGGATTACCACTGGTATCTCTGCTTATGACCGCGCAAGGACAATCGAGGTTCTCATTGACCCGCAAGCCACACCTGAAGATTTAGTCAAGCCGGGTCATCTTTTTCCTCTTAAGGCGCGCAAAGGCGGGGTTCTCGTGAGGTCAGGACACACTGAGGCAACAGTTGATTTGATGCGTCTGGCTGGTCTTTATCCTGCAGGGGTAATCTGTGAGGTTATGGATGAGGACGGTTCCATGGCAAGACTTCCCAAATTAGTTGAATTTGCCTGCGCGCATAATTTAAAGATTTGCTCAATCGCTGACCTGATTCAATATAGGCGAAGAAATGAGAAATTTGTTGAATGTATAAGCTCCTGTAGTCTGCCTACGGAATTCGGGGCTTTTAACTTGTTAATGTATCGTGACCGTATTGATAATGAGAAGCACGTTGCCCTGGTAATGGGTGATGTTAGTGGGCAGGAGCCGGTTTTGGTAAGGGTTCACTCGCAGTGTTTAACCGGAGATGTATTTTTATCATTGCGTTGTGATTGCGGCAAGCAGTTACGCAGGAGTATGCAGATGATCAGTGAGGAAAAAAAAGGCGTAATTCTTTATATGCAACAAGAGGGAAGAGGCATTGGTTTTACAAATAAGGTCCATGCTTATCATCTTCAGGATAAGGGCATGGATACTGTAGAGGCAAATGAGGCTTTAGGCTTTAAGCCTGATTTGCGTGATTACGGAATTGGTGCGCAAATCTTAGTCGATTTAGGCCTTAAGAATATTCGGCTTTTGACAAATAATCCGCGCAAGATTGTCGGTCTTGAGGGCTTTGGTTTAAAGGTAGTTGAACGGGCGAGTTTAGAAATTGAGCCGACGCCCGAGAATTTCAATTATCTTAAGACCAAGAAGGAGAAACTCGGCCATCAGCTGGACAATGTATGATTTATCCCGATAGCAAAGCGCTGCTAAAATTTAGACTAAACTAAATTTTCTTGCAGCTATCGGGGTTAAGCTTACATATATCCCTTGCTTAAACAAGCTAAAATTCTCCCCGCAGGGGATAATTTTAGCTTAAGCTTCGGGATCAATTCGTCCGCCAACGAACTTTGGCGGACTCATTAAGGGAGGGTAAGAATGATTAAGGTAGTTGAAGGCAAGCTCGTAGCAAAAGGAAAGTGTTTTGGTGTTGTGATTTCGCGATTTAATGACTTTATAAGCAAGCAATTACTCAGTGGTTGTATTGATACTCTCGTGCGCCATGGGACAGACGAAAAAGATATTCGTGTGGTCTGGGTGCCGGGCGCATTTGAGATTCCCCTTTTAGCTCAGAGGTTAGCGAAGCAAAAAGAGATCGATGCAGTGATTTGTCTGGGTGCAATCATTCGTGGCTCAACCCCTCATTTTGATTATATTGCTTCAGAAGCGGCCAAGGGTATTGCGCGGGTTGGCCTGGCGGCAAATAAGCCTGTGACCTTTGGGATAATTACCGCTGATACAATTGAGCAGGCGATTGAGCGAGCAGGAGCTAAGGATGGCAACAAAGGCCGCGATGCTGCATTAAATGCCATTGAGATGGTAGATGTAGTTGCTCATGCG
Source organism: Candidatus Omnitrophota bacterium (assembly GCA_016783355.1). Taxonomy (GTDB): domain Bacteria; phylum Omnitrophota; class Gorgyraeia; order Gygaellales; family JAHJCI01; genus BS750-G32. Next base: position 4,493 of record JADHWR010000021.1, read on the forward strand.
TAAGCGCACAAAGGCAAGGGAAGTTGCTTTACAGATTCTTTACCAGAGAGACATAAGGTCTTTAAGAGAAGCCGGACAAGAGTCTCTATCTGAGATTATTGGCGATGTTGATACTGAGATAAAGGAATTTGCCCATGAATTATTGAAGGGCGTAGAAGAGCATTCTGAAGAAATTGATGCAAAGATTAGCCAATATGCAACCAACTGGGTTCTTCCACGTATGTCTGTTGTTGACCGCAATATCCTTCGGCAGGCTTGTTTTGAATTAATATATCGCTCTGATATCCCACCCAAGGTTACCATTAACGAAGCAGTTGAGCTGGCGAAGCGTTTTTCCGGAGAAGAAGCAGGAAAATTTGTTAATGGAATTCTCGACAAGATAAGATCAGAGCTAAATAAAGATTGAGCCCCAATTTTGATTGAGATCCAAATTTGAAAAAAGAGAAGACCCACGAATATTATATGAATTTGGCAATGCGCCTGGCTTTGCGCGCAAAAGGAAGAACTTTTCCTAATCCTTTGGTAGGGGCAATTGTTGTAAAATCCGGCCGTATCATCAGCCGTGGATATCATAAAAAAGTAGGCCTTCCTCATGCAGAGGTTGTCTGTTTGACTCTTGCCGCAGAAAGAGCCAATGGTGCAACCCTCTACGTAACCTTAGAGCCGTGTTCTTGCTTTGGTCGCACACCTGCCTGTACAGATATGATTATCAGCAGTAGAATAAAAGAGGTGATTGTTGGTATGTTAGACCCAAACCCTCGCAATAATGGAAAAGGGATTGAAATTCTACGCGAGCATGGCATAAAGGTGGAGGTTGGATTTTTGGAAGAGAAACTAAGGGCCATAAATCAACCCTTTATTAAATACATTACCAAAAAGCTTCCTTATGTGACGGTAAAGGTTGGTCAATCTTTAGATGGAAAGATTGCCAGTCGCAGCGGCGATTCTCACTGGGTTACCTCTGACAAGGCGCGGGAATACGCGCATCATCTGCGCAATGAGTTTGATGCGATAATGGTTGGGGTAAATACAGTTATCCGCGATAATCCTAAACTCGATGCACCCAAGGGGGCATTGACAAAGATTATTGTCGACAGTCACTTAAGTATTTCACTTGAAGCCCTTGTTTTGAATACCGCCCCTGTAGTTATTGCCACATTGTCTACTTCATCTGCTCAGGAGACACCCAATCGCCGGTTATTAAGTCAAAAGGCAAGGATTTTAGAGGTAAAGGAAAAAGAGGGATTGGTAAATCTACGGGATATACTGAAGAAGCTGGCACGAGAAGGCGTCAGCAATATTCTCGTTGAGGGAGGGGGCAATTTAATCGGCTCTTTATTTGATGAAGATTTGGTAGACAGGATTTTATTCTTTATTAGCCCGAAGATTATCGGCGGAGAAAAGGCAATAAGTTCAGTAATGGGAAAAGGCAGAAGATTTGTGGACCAGGCATACAAGTTAAAAGATATGAAATTAAAAAGAATTGACAGCGAGCTTTTGGTTGAGGGTTATGTTCACTGGTATAATTGAGGAGTTAGGTGAAGTTGTTGGGATACGGCGTATTGGTAGAGGCGCTCTGCTGCAATTAAGAAAAGGCAGAAGCTTCGATGAGGTCATGACAGGCGAGAGCATTGCCGTAAATGGCGTCTGTCTTACGGTCAGTAGAATCCAGAAGGATGTTCTTTACTTCGATGTTATAGCGCAAACACTTACCCAGACAAACCTGGGCAGATTACAGATTAGGGATAAGGTAAATTTAGAGCGTGCATTAAAAGTAGGAGATAGGATTAGCGGACATTTTGTTTACGGTCATATCGATTACATAGGAATTATTCGTAAAAAAAATTTTATAGAGAATAATCTTTGTTTTGAGATTGCTTTAAAGCCTGAATTTATCTCTAATATAGTCCTTCGAGGCTCAGTAGCTGTGGATGGAATAAGCCTTACTGTGCAGAAGATAAAGAGGGATTCCTTTTCTGTTTATATTATTCCCCATACAGCAAAATCTACCACCTTAGGCTTCAAGGTTCAAGGAAGCAGCGTAAACATAGAGTTCGATAAATTGTATGGGAGAGTAAAAGATAACAGGGACATCCTTTGAGTTGTTCGAAATGGTGTCCCCATTTGTCAATTTTGGAAGTCCGACTTCCAAAATTTTGGAAGTCGGACTTCCGATAAAGTAGATGATATATGTGGGAACGAGTGGATGGAACTATTCTCATTGGAAGGGTGTTTTTTATCCTCAGGGTTTAAGCCAGACAAAGTGGCTTGAGTTTTACCACCAATATTTTAACTGCGTAGAAGTAAATGTTACTTTCTATCGATTGGTTCAAAAGAAGACATTTGAAAATTGGCACAAAAGAACGCCGCAAAACTTCTCTTTTGTTATCAAAGGTTCCCGATTTATTACTCATATTAAGAAGCTTGCGGATGCAAAGGATTCATTGAATTTATTTATTAATAATGTTAAGGGCCTGGAGGAGAAATTATCTTTGATTTTGTGGCAGTTGCCGCCAAGCTTTAAAAAGGACACAAAGAGATTAGTGGGTTTTTTAAAGTTGCTTAAAAAAACAAAGATACGCCAGGTATTTGAGTTTAGGAATGAAACATGGTTTAATCAGGAGACATACGATTTACTAAAAGATTATAACTTTTGCCTTTGCATTGCCCATTCCAATCGCTTTCCTTGCCTAAGAGAAGCAACTGCCGACTTTCTTTATCTAAGATTTCATGGAGGAGAATCGCTTTACAGTTCTAATTATTCTGACAAGGAATTGAAAGAATGGGCGGGATTTGCCAGGGAATTTTCTGCCAAGGGCGGAAAGGCGGGAAAAAATAGAGATATATTTGCTTTTTTCAATAATGATGCCCAGGGCTTTGCTATTAAGAATGCATTGAGATTCACAGAGTTACTGCAATAAAACGGGGCGTGGCTCAGCTTGGCTAGAGCGCTGCGTTCGGGACGCAGAGGTCAGCAGTTCAAATCTGCTCGCCCCGACCACGTGACAAATGTCAGGAAGGTCGTAGGTTTGAATCGAAGGTTATGTCGCAGAAGATAAAAAGGGAGATTGAAAAATTAAGAGAGGAGATTCGGCATCACGACCATATGTATTATGTTCTATCTCAGCCCGAAGTCTCCGATAAAGAATATGACCAGCTTATGCGCAGTTTAAAGGCATTGGAAGATGAATATCCGCAGTATAAAACACTTGATTCTCCAACGCAGCGCGTAAGCGGCGGCATCTTAGAAGGATTTTCTACGGCAAGACATAAACAAAAGATGTTTTCTTTAGATAATGCTTATTCGCTCGAGGAATTAGAAGAGTGGGATGAGCGAGTACGCAAGACCCTCCCAGATGAGAAAATAGAATATGTTGCTGAGTTAAAAATAGATGGCGTAAGCGCAAATCTTACTTACGAAAAAGGAAGGCTTTCAGTTGGAGCAACACGCGGTGATGGAAAAAGAGGAGAAGAGATTACGGCAAACCTTAAAACAATACGTGCGATACCCCTTGTTTTTCTGGGCAGGGAGAATCCTCGCTTGATTGAGATTCGCGGCGAGGTCTATATGAGGAGGGATGATTTTATTACTTTAAATAAAGAGAGGAAAATGGCAGGCGAGACACTCTTTGCCAATCCGCGCAATGCTACTTCCGGTTCTTTAAAGTTGTTAGATACAGGTCTGGTTGCAAAAAGACACCTGCGCTTTTTTGCTCATTCTTTCGGAGAATGTGAGGGTCTAAATTTAAGCAGTCACCGGCAGTTCATCGAATATTTAAAGAACTGGGCTGTTTGTGTTAATCCACATTCTGAGCTTTGCCAGGATTTAGAGGAGGTCCAAAGATATTGCCTTCTTTGGCAGGAAAAGAGAAACAGGCTTCCTTACGAGGTTGATGGAGTGGTGATTAAGATAAATAGTATCGCGCAGCAAAAAGTATTAGGTTTCACCTTAAAGAGTCCTCGCTGGGCAGTAGCCTATAAGTTTCCTGCTGCTCAGGTGACAACAACTGTTTTAGGTGTGATGATGCAGGTTGGCAGAACCGGCGTAATTACTCCTGTGGCGCAATTAGAGCCTGTGGAATGTGCTGGTGTAACAATTAGGCATGCAACATTACACAACTTCGATGAGATTAAGCGCCTGGCGATCATGATTGGCGACCGTGTAGTAATTGAACGAGCAGGAGATGTAATTCCAAAGGTGGTCAGTGTCGTAAGGTCGGTTCGCAAAGGAAAGAAGAAGCAAATAAGAACACCAAAAATCTGTCCGGTTTGTGGAGGGCGGGTTGTTAAAGGAAGAGAAGAAGAGGTGGCTTGCCGTTGTATTAACCCATCGTGCCGTGCGCAATTAGAAAGAGGACTATTTCACTTTGCCAGCCGGACTGCTTTGGACATTGAAGGGATGGGTGAATCAGTGATTAAGCAATTGGTCAAGAAACAATTAGTCTCTAACTTTGCCGATATCTATAAATTAAAAAAAGAGGATTTATTAAAATTAGAATTATTTAAAGATAAAAAAGCAGAGAATCTTCTTCAGGCTATAGAGGTAAGCAAACAGAGGACTCTTGATAGGCTTATTTATGGCTTGGGTATAGAGCATGTTGGTGAAAAGGCGGCTTACGTGCTCAGCGCTTATTTCAAGAGCCTGGATAATCTTATGGCGGCGGAAAGAGAGGAATTGCAGAATATTGATGAAGTAGGAAAGGTCATCGCAGAATCAATTGTTGATTTCGCAAGTCAGGCTCAAACAAGAAGATTAATCGAGGATTTGCGAAAAGCAGGGTTAAATTTTAAGCACAGCGAACAAAGGGTTTTAGGCTCAAAGCTTAGTGGCAAGACTGTAGTTTTTACTGGTGAATTAAAGGAATTTAGCCGGAGTCTTGCAGAGCAGTTAGTGCGCAGGCTTGGCGGAAATTCAAGCTCGAGTGTATCTAAATTTACAGATTTCGTTGTTGTTGGCCAAAACCCTGGCTTAAAAGCCGCCAAAGCAAGGAATTTAGGCGTAAAGATTATTGATGAAGAGCAATTTTTGCGTCTGATAAAATGATATTATTCCTTGCGGACACTTGCCGAAGGATTTCTAATTGCGCTGTCCACAAAAACTTTCATTCTGTTTCGAATTGTACACATCCTTTAATTAACTTATATGAGAAATCATAAATTTCTGTTTATTTTGTGTTTCGTGTTTCTTGTTTCGACATTAAGCGGTTGTGAGGCATTTGTGCGCAAATTCAGGCGAAAATCCAAAAAGAAAGACTTTAAAGAAAAAGTGCTTTTAGTCCCTGAGGATTACTCAGCTTCTCGGCTTTCCGCTGAAGAGCAGTATCGGCAATATTTTCTTTTCTGGAAATGCTGGCATGATGAGCTGATTACAGCTTTAAGCACAACTTCTACTCAGAAAAAGAGAATTAGCTGCAGTGAAGAGGTAATTAAGAATCTCGTGGGTCTGCAAGGTCTTTTAGATGAAGAAAGGGCAAAGGAATTGGATAAGTATATTGTCCGGGTCAAGGACCTTAAGAAGGAGATAGCCTCTGATATCTATGGTCAGAATTGCCGCCAGCAGTGTACAAAGGCCGAGGTTTTAAAGAGGTCTATCTGGAAAGAATATGCAACAATTTATTGAGCCTTTTTTAAACTATCTTCTTATTGAGAGAAATTTAAGCCAAAACACAATCCTTGCTTATCGACACGATTTAAATATTTATTTAGATTATATAGAGAAAAAAAGGGGCAGTGTCTTAGATAAAACAAGCCATAAAGACATAACCGATTTTATGCTTTTCCAGAAAGACTCTGGCCTTTCGCAGACTTCAATTGCACGCCGATTAGCAGCAATTAAGTCATTTCACCGCTTTTTACTCCGGGAAAGACTAACCACTGAAGACCCAACGAGCCTATTAGACTCACCCAGATTATGGAAAAGAATACCCAATGTTTTGACTTACGAAGAGATTAAGGATATTTTAAGTAAACCTTCGTTGCACAATAAGCAGGGGATTCGGGATAGAGCAATTCTGGAGGTGATGTATGCAACTGGTATACGTGTTTCTGAAACCTCAACATTAAATTTAGAAGATATGAATTTAGAGGTTGGGTTTTTGCGTTGTAAAGGAAAGGGGGGCAAAGAGCGCATTGTTCCTTTAGGCAGGATTGCCATTTCCAGTCTCAATCGATACATAAATAAGGCACGGCCCTTTTTCATGAAAAGAAATACTACCAGTGCATTATTCATTAGTCGCCTGGGCAGGAGAATTTCACGGCAGTCCCTTTGGAAAATAATTAAAAGATATGTGAAGGAGGCAGGGATTAAGAAGAAGGCCTGGCCGCATATATTAAGGCATTCATTTGCTACGCACCTTTTAGAACACGGTGCAGATTTGCGCAGTATCCAGGAGATGCTCGGCCATAGCAGTATTGCCACAACCCAAATTTACACACATGTTGACAGAAATAGGTTGAAGATGATTCATCGGAAGTTTCATCCAAGACCTTAGCCCGTTAGCCCGTTGAGTCCGTTAAAATTTTGGAAGTCGGACTTCCAAAATTTTTAAACTAATGAAAAATTATCTTAAGAAATTACCCAGGAAGCTACGGGATTTAATATATTTGGCACGTGATGTAGCAAAGAAGGAAGGGCTACATGCCTGTTTAGTCGGTGGTTTTGTGCGCGATTTAATCCTGGGTATCAATCCTTCGACTACGCTCAGGATTGACTTAGACTTGGTTATTGAAGGCAATGCCATTAGATTTGCCCGGGAGTATGCTCGTAGATTGTCAGGAAGGACGGTGTGCCATTCCCGGTTCCAGAGCGCTACTGTAATTGTTTCCAATAAGGTGAAGATAGATATTGCCACGGCACGCAGAGAGTCTTATCCTAAGCCGGGTGCACTTCCTCAGGTTTTTGCGGCGACAATAAATGAAGATTTAAAGAGGCGCGATTTTACAATTAATACATTAGCCCTTGATTTAACAAATGACAATTTTGGTAATTTATTAGATTTTTATAATGGGATGGTTGATTTGGGAAAAAGAAAAATTCGGATTTTGCATAATCAAAGTTTTATCGATGACCCCACACGGATTTTACGCGCCGTGCGTTTTGAGCAAAGATTGAACTTTCGCATTGAGCCGCATACCCTGAGACTGCTAAAGAAAGCTGCCTTTGATAATTTACTTGAGCTTGTAAGTTGCCACCGTCTTCGTGATGAAATAATACTGCTCCTTAAAGAAGCAAGGCCCTTAATGTATATTAAGCGCATAGAGAATATCGTTGGTTTTGACTTTTTCTATCCCGGGCTTAAGCTAAAGAGAGGGGATTGGTATTTTCTGCGCTGCGTTGACAATGAAATCCAGTGGTTCAATGAAAACTTCCCGCTCATTGGATTGTCTTTTAGCTGGCTTCTCTACTGGGCAGCAATATTAGAACCCTTAAATATAAGGATATTAGGTAAGCACCTTTATAGATTTGGATTGAGGAAGGAGGAGATTTCAGCTATTCTTTCGTATCGTCAGATACGCCTGCCGCTATTTAAAAGATTAAACAAGGAGAAGCTCGCCCCCAGTTTGGTTTTCCGGCTGTTAAAGCCATTGAGCCTTGAAACCATCTTGCTTGTTAAGGCAAGATATAGAAGTGTCAATCTGTCGAATCACATTGAGAAGTTCCTGCGTTATTATCACGGCAGAGTGCCTTTCATTGATGGTCACATTTTATTGAAGTTAGGATTTAAGCCCGGTCCTTGCTATAAGCAGATTTTAAATCAATTGCTTTATCGACAGTTAGATGATAAGATTAAGTCCAAAGAAGAGGCAATTGTTTGGCTTAAGAAGCGCAAAGCGAAAAGCGCAAAGTTGAAGTGAAAAGCGTAGAAACTTTGATACTATGATACTATGATACATTGTGTCAAGGTATCAAGGTGTCAGAGTATCAGGGTGTTAACAAGATGCGTCTGCGACAGAACCGGCTGGGAACAGCAATTAAAAGGGAACTGAGCAATATTATCCGGCAGGAGTTAGGGGATAAGCGTTTGAGGCCCGTTACCATAATAAAAGTAGAATTGACCTCTGACTTGAAACAGGCACGGATTTATTTTAGTGTCCTGGGTACAGATGCGGATTGCAAGAAGGCAGCAAAAGCAATAAAAAAGGCCACGGGCTTTATTCGCCATTTGCTTTCTCAGCGTTTGGATATTCGCTTTGTTCCAGAGATAGAATTTAAACTAAGCGATCTTAGCGAGAGCTTTCGGCTTGAGGAGATACTAAACGAAATAAGCAGCCAATGAAAAGAGAGCTTGGATTCCCCGATTAAATCGGGGAATGACACGTTTTTAGGAGTTTTTTAGTGACCTCTAAATGAATATGAATAAGCTGATCGAGTGCCTTCGTCAGAATAAAAGGTTTCTGATCACCACCCATAAGAATCCGGAGGGAGACGCTATCGGCTCAGAGATGGCCTTGTTTTATCTTTTGAAGAGGTTAAAAAAGCAGGTTGTGATTGTAAATAGCGACGAGCTGCCCCAAACGTTTAATTTTTTAAAACGAACAGAATCCATTAGGACTTATAAAAAGAATATGAAGATTAAATTTGATATAGCAATAGCTCTTGACTGTGCAGATATCTCACGCTGTGGTCAGGTTGCGGATTTAATAACAGCTGGTACGAAAATTATTAATATTGACCACCATATTTCGAATACACAGTTTGGCATGCTCAATTGGGTTAATCCCGTTGCCTCAAGCACCACCGAAATGCTCTGCCAGCTTTACAAAAGAATGGGTTTAACTTTAGACAAGAATAGTGCTACTGCCCTTTATGTAGGAATACTCACTGATACAGGCTCCTTCCGTTATTCCAACACCAGCCCTTTTGTCCATCAGATAGCAGCGCAACTTCTAAAATTTAATTTGGATGTTGCGCAAATCTACAGTCGCATTTACGAATCAGCATCCTATTCTGATATGAAATTATTATTAAGGGTATTTCGTTCTATGAGAAAGGAAGCCGGGGGCAGGATTATAAGCTTTGAAATAAAAAGCGATGAGTTAAAAAAAGTGAGCAGGGACTTTGATTTAAGCGAACATGTCTTGAATTTTGGCCGTAAGATTAATAACTGTGAGGTTTGTGTCTTCTTTCGTGAAGAGCCGCGCAAGGGCAAGTTGGTTCGTGTAAATCTGCGTTCCCGAAATAAAGTCAATGTTAATCATGTTGCGAGGATTTTTGGTGGCGGTGGTCATACGAGAGCAAGCGGTGCAGCAATCCAGGGCAGCCTTCAATCAGTAAAGCAAAAGGTAATAAAAGAGATAAAAGAGCAATTATAAACTGTTAAATTGCTAAACTCCTTATAGGGTAGAAGAGCGGGTGGCGAAGCAGTGGGCTGCCCAGAATTGCCCGCAGCGAATTATACCCTATAGAGGCTTCCCCTTGAGCGAGGACAATTTTGGGCTCTGCCGAGACAGGACCCGCTGATAAAGGAGAACCGTCCCCTTCAGCATTATAAGATGAAAGACGGGATTCTGATTATAAACAAGCCAAAGGGTATGACCTCTCATGATGTAGTTGATTTTGTGCGACGGCGATTGAAGATTAGGCGTGTTGGCCACAGCGGCACTTTAGATCCTTTAGCCTCTGGTGTTTTGCTTCTTTTGGTGGGAAAGGCAACAAAGCTATTTAATTATTTTGTTAAATTTGATAAGGAATATATTGCGACACTTACCTTCGGTAAACGCACGACGAGCGGTGATGCAGAAGGCGAGGTTATAGAGACATCAACCTTCGAATTTATTAATGAGGAGAGAGCCAGAAGGACTTTTGCCAAGTTTGTAGGAGAGAAAGAGCAGGTTCCTCCGATGATTTCAGCGATTAAGTTTAAGGGCAGCCCCCTTTATGCTTTAGCGAGAAAAGGATTTAAGATTCAGCCTGCCCCACGCAGAATAAAGATAAAGGAGCTAAAGGTTTTAAAATTCCTACTTCCTGATATCCAGTTTTATCTTAAATGCTCTAAAGGCACCTATGTTCGAGCCCTTGCTGAGGATATTGCCAGGGATTTAGACTGTGTCGGTTATATTTCACAGATTCAAAGGCAAAGCGTCGGGCCTTTTCATATTAACCAGGCAATCGAGCTTGCGCAGGTCGATGAAAGTCATATTCAACAAATCTTCCCTTAAGCCCCAAGTAGTTAAACCGGTAATTAGTTTAGGTGTATTTGATGGTTTACATCGCGCACACGCCCGGATAATCAGGAGATTAATTAAAGAGGCAAAGAGACTAAAGAGGAAAAGTATGGTCGTTACCTTCTGGCCACATCCACAAAATGAGTCAAATATCTACTCTTTATCGCAGCGCCTAAGCCTGTTAGAAAGATACGGCATTGATTTATGTTTGATTTTGGAGTTTAATTCGCATTTACGCAATATGCCGGCTGAGAATTTTATTAAACAAATTCTTTTTAAAAAGATAAATCCGGCGGCAATAATTATTGGCAGAAATTTTACCTTTGGTAAAAACACGCAAGGCGATTGCTCAATGCTCAATCAGTTATGTTCCAAAAAAGGAATTAAGCTTGTAGTTGTTCCTCTAACTTTTTATAAAGAAAGATTGATTAGCAGTAATTATATTCGTTTTTTAATCAGGCAGGCAAGATTTGAAGAAGTAGAGAAGTTATTAGGCAGAAAGTTTTGTGTTTGTGGCCGGGTGATCCAGGGAAGCAGAAGGGGCAGGCTCCTTGGGTTTCCCACCGCCAATATTTATTCTGAACAGGAGATTTTGCCGGGAGATGGTGTTTATGGGGTTAGTATTGCGTTAGAGCGCAAGAGATATTCAGGGATTTGTTATATCGGCAAGAAGCCAACGTTCTCACAGCACACTGGAGTTAGCGATAAAGAATCACAAGATAGAACAATTGAAGTCCATATATTTAATTTTAAAAGAAGTCTCTATGGAGATAATGTCAAGATACAGTTTATTAAAAAGCTGCGCAAGGAAAGGAAGTTTACTTCTACTCAAAATTTAGCCAACCAGATTAAAAAGGATATTCTTCGTTTAGGCAGTTCATAACCTCCGCCATAAAAATCACTTAAAAAAATAAGCAAAAAAACACCTTGACAAGGGTATTGATTTTAGATATACTTTACCTATCAAGTGGCCCAAAGTGGAGGAAAGTGGTAAGTGTTTTATGGCGAATATTCCCATTCAATAGACCGTAAGGGCAGACTCGTCTTGCCTTCGAAATTCCGCGAGATTGCCCAATCTAACTTCATCGAGAGATTTTTTCTCACTCGTGGCCTGGACCGTTGCCTATTTATGTTTCCTGAAGATGAATGGCGAACTTTAGAGCAAAAATTTAAGAACCTGCCAATTACCAAACAGCAGAGCCGCGCATTTAACCGGTTATTTTTTTCCGGTGCAGGGGATATAGTCCCGGATAAGCAAGGGCGTATTCTTGTTCCTCAATACCTTAAGGATTTTGCTGCAATTAAGCGTGATGTAATGATTATCGGTGTTTCTAACAGGATTGAAATCTGGGCAATTAATTTATGGAAGGAATTTTACAGCAACAATCAGCCAGCCTTCGAGAGTATTGCGGAGGAACTTTTTACGCAGACCTAACCAGGATGTGCGCAACAGAGAAAAATAATATAGAAAGAGAAGAGGTTTTGCATGCGCCGGTTATGGTTGATGAGATAATCGCAAATTTATCATTGCGACCTGAGATGATTGTCGTTGATGCCACAGTTGGTTGTGGTGGTCATGCCGGGGAGATTCTCAAGCGGATTTTACCCGGAGGCAAACTGATTGGCATTGACCGTGATCGCGAATCCTTAAATATTGCGAGCCAGGTTTTGAAGGAATTCACCAGTTTTAATCTTGTTTATGGTAATTTTCGCAATCTTAATCAGATTCTGCAGTCACAGAATTTAAAATTTGTTGATGCAATACTTTTTGATCTTGGCGTTTCTTCTGCGCAATTATTAAATCCAGAACGCGGTTTTAGTTTTCGAAAAGAAGGCCCTCTGGATATGCGTATGGATAGAAGCAGCTGCATTCTCGCTTACGATCTGATTAATAATCTTAGGGAGGAAGAGCTCTCAAGGCTCTTTTGGGCATTTGGCCAGGAGAGGTATCATCGGCGTATCGCCCGTTTTTTAATAAGGGCAAGACAAAAAGCACTAATTACAAGCACTGTGCAACTTGCCCAGGTTGTTACGGGGGCAATTCCATATTGCCCGCGTTACCGGCGTATTCATCCGGCAACACGCACCTTTCAGGCATTGCGTATTGCTGTGAACCGTGAATTAGAGGCACTTGAGCAAGGCTTAAAGAAAGCGGTTGATTTACTTAAGCAGGGTGGACGCATTGCGGTAATTTCTTTTCATTCTTTGGAAGATAGAATTGTAAAGAGGAATTTTCGAGAAGGGGCAGCTTCCGGTAAACTCAAGATTATTACCCCAAAGCCACTGCGTCCATCGCAAAAAGAAAGGGTGCAGAATCCACGCAGCCGCAGCGCAGCTTTTCGCGTGGCAGAAAGGCTTTAAATGAAACTGAACAAATTCTTTTTTATAGTTGTTTTGCTTGCATTGGGTGCCTTGCTCTGCGTTCACCAAAGAACCAAAGTCTACCGGTTTGCTTATCAAGTAGAAAATAATTTGACAACGCTGGAAAATCTCCTTAACGAAAATAATCTTTTACGTTATGATTTAAACAAAAAAAGCTCGGTGGTTTCTCTGGCACATCTTTTCCAAGAGCGTAGATTACAGTGGCCTGGTAAGGACCAATTAGTAATTGCCTATAGTTCGAGAGACACCGAATCCGCTCCTGCAGTAATTTCAAAAAGCAAAAATTTATTTGTGCGTATTTTTGACTTAAAGACACAAGCACAAGCACAAACGACATGTGCATCTAAATAATTATCACCATCGCCGAAAGCATCTTTTTCTTGTTTTAATATTAATCTTGCTCATTTATGCGGGTTGGCTTCTTTTTATTCAGATTTTCCGCTCTCCCTATTTTCTTCTTCTTGCCCAACGCCAGCATAATTTATTTGTTGATTTAGAGCCACGCCGGGGAATAATATTTGACTGCCGCATGAGGCCCCAGACATTGAATTTGTCTACCGAGTCCCTCTATGCTAATCCTCGCCAAATAGAAGGAAAGGAGGAAATAACCAATGAGCTGCTTGCCATTTTGGACACAGAAAAGGAATATCTAATAGAGCGCTTATCCCGGCCAAAATATTTTATTTGGCTGGCAAGGAAACTACCAGCGGACAAGGTAAATTTAATAAAAGAGCTT